>NZ_LZML01000023.1:0-107375 GCF_001665695.1 Nocardia sp. 852002-51101_SCH5132738
CCACGCACCCTTCGCGGTAATCCCCATCGCCTTGTGGTCATACCCCGCCGAACCACCCGACGCGAACGCATCACCCAACCAGAAACCGTATTTCTTGGCGACGTCGTTGGCGATATCGGAGAATGTCGCAGTCCCCTTGTCCGCCGCGACCACCAGATAGGTGTCGTCACCGTCGCGGCGCACCACCCGCGCCGGCGGAATCACCTCACCGCTGGCGTGATCGACATTGTCGGTCACATCCAGCAGACCGCTGATGAAGGTGCGATAGCACTCCACTCCTTCGCCCTGCAGGGCCTGGCGGTCGGTTGCCGGATCGCCACTGGGCGCCGGCGGGCGTTTCACCACGAACCCGCCCTTGGCTCCGACCGGCACGATCACCGCGTTCTTCACCGCCTGCGCCTTCACCAGACCCAGAATCTCGGTCCGGAAATCCTCCAGGCGATCCGACCACCGCAAACCACCACGCGCCACCGCGCCGAAACGTAGATGGACGCCCTCGACCCGCGGGGAATATACGAAGATCTCGAACTGCGGCCGCGGCCGCGGGAGCTCCGAAATCGCGTGCGGCTCGACCTTCAGCGACAGGTAGTCACGCGGCAACCCGTCGGCGTCGACGACGTAGTAGTTGGTACGCAGCGTGGCGGTGACGACACCGAGGATGGCACGCAGAATGCGGTCGGCATCCAGGCTCACGACCTCGTTGATCCGTTCCCGCACTGCCGGACGCAGCTCGTCCGCACGATCCGCGGAGGCCGAATCGGGATCGAACATGGCCTCGAACAGTCCGACGAACAGCTGCGCGATATCCGGCGAGGCGAGCAGAACGCGAGCGATATTGGCCTGACTGTACGGAAAGTCCGCCTGCTGCAAGTACTTCGAATAGGCGCGCAGAATCGACGCCGACCGCCACTGCAGTCCGGCCCGTAACACCAACTCGTTGAGGGGATCGCTTTCCGCCCGGCCGTGCCAGAGGGCGTCGAACGCCTCGGTGAAGCGCTCGCGTAATCCACGTTCCTGCGCGTCGAGGAGATCGAGCCGGTCGGCGGTTTCCACCAGCTCCGCATCCATGTTGCGGTCCAACGACATTCGCAGCAGGTCGGGTCGGGCCTGCAAACCGAAATCGTAGATCCACGCCCTCCGGCCGTCGCCGAATTCGACCTCGTAGGGCCGTTCGTCGACCACCTCGACGCCCAGGCTCTGCAACAGTGGCAACACCTGGCTCAGCGAAATACCGCTGCCGACGTACAGAGTGAATCGCCATGACCCGGGCGCGGCGTCCGGCCTGCGATACAGATGCTGATCGATGGTCTCGCCGGCGAGGCGCTCCAGCCGCACGATGTCGGCCAGCGCCCGGGAAGGTCCGAAATCCTCCTTGTACCCGTCGGGCAGTGCGGCCGCATACCGTTGCACGACAGCGGGATCCAGCACGGTGGACCGAGCCACCTCGTCGCGCAGATGATCGTCCCAGGTGCGGCTGGCCTCGGCGAGCATATTCTGAATCCGCAACCGGTTGGCCTCGGAGGTATCGACCCGAGTGCCCGGTTCGGGCAGATGCACGGTGAAGTACACGCTGGCGAGCTCGTTTTCGGACACGCGCGCCGAGTAGTCGATCGATACACCGCCCAACTCGCGAACCAGGATGTCCTGGATCTCGAGCCGAACCCGGGTGGTGTAGCGGTCGCGCGGCAAATACACCATGGCGGCCACGAAACGACCGTAGGAATCCTGGCGGAGGAACAGCCGCACCTGTCGACGCATGCCCACGCTGAGCACGGCGCTGGCGGTCCGCCGCATCGTGTCGATATCCGAGGAGAACAACTCGGTACGTGGGAAGGACTGGATCACCTCGAGCATCGCCTGGCCCGAGAACGATTCGAGATCGAATCCGCATTGTTCGATCACGGTGCGCACCCGGCGCGCGATCACCGGAATATCGAGCACGTTCTCGTGCAGGGCGGCGACGGTGAACACACCGATGAACAGATGTTCGCCGACGACCGTGCCCGAGGCGTCGGTTTCCGCGACACCGATGAAATACGGATAGACCGAGCGGTGCACCGTCGCCGGGACCAGCCCCTGGGTGAGCATCAGCAGCGGACGCCGGCCGCCGTCGCCCGGAACCTGGAAGTCGGTCCCGACGTTGGGTCGCAGGACACCGAGGCAACTGTCCGGCACGACAACGGATTTCGCTTCCGCACCGGTCGCGGGGCGACGCTGGAAGCGGGCGTAGCCGAGGAGGGTGAAATGCCCGTCTGCCAGCCAGCGGAGCAGATGCGCGCAGTCCACCAGGTCCGTGACCGGGTACGGCGAGGATCCCGCATCCGCGGTCCGGATCAGCTCGCGGGCGAGGCGATCCTGCACCGCCCGCATCGCTTCGGTATCGCCGATGACCTGACGTACGTCGGTGAGCACATCGGGCACCTCGGCCTCGATGCGCTCGAGGACGTCGCGGCTCGTGGACGGATGCAGCTGCACGTGAATCCAGGATTCGCGCAAGCCGGTGACACCGTTGCCGTCGACCTCGTGCGGGGCCGCGGAATGCAGCCGTCCCTCGTCGTCGCGCATCACCTCGAAGATCGGATGGATCACTTCGCTGACGGTGGCGCCGATCCGGGTCAGGGCCGAAGCCACCGATTCGACGAGCAGACGCATATCGTCGGTGACCAGTTGCACCGCCGCCCCGATGCCGCTGCCGTCGTCGGGGTGGTACACCCGCACGCGCGCCGCGCCCGGGGGACGTTGCAAGCCCAGTTCGAGATGCCTTCGGAAGACCAGCGCCGAACTTCCGGTGATCGCACAGTCCACATCGCCGGCATCCACGTGACGGAAGTACGCCGATTCGAGCGTTGCGAGTTCTCCCCGCAGCGGCTCCGGCAGACTCTCCGCCCACGCGTTACTGGACAATTCGGACGAGACCGTCATTTTTTTCGCCAACTCCCTCGGATTCGGTTCCGCAACAAAGTGACGCCGGGGTCGAGAGTAGCTGGGTAGCCGAGGCGCCGGGGTGTATTCCTTCTAAACCCTCGGCGACGCTCAGCTACCTCGAACGGGCCGGTTGGTACGCCCGTGTTCGCAGCCTACGCCGAGACCCGGGTAGGCCGCGATGACGTTGCGCCCCTGAGAGATTGACGCACGTCCGGGTGGTCGGTCGACTGCGCGAGCCGAAAGGTCAGTCGCGAGTCAGCTTACGGTGAGTAACGCGGTGCGGACGGGCCGCCTCCGGGCCCAGGCGCTCGACCTTGTTGGCCTCGTATGCCTCGAAGTTGCCCTCGAACCAGAACCACTTGGCCGGATTCGAGTCGTCGCCCTCCCACGCGAGGATGTGGGTACACGTGCGGTCGAGGAACCACCGGTCGTGGGAGATGACGACGGCGCAGCCGGGGAAGTTCTCCAGCGCGTTCTCCAGCGAGCCGAGAGTCTCCACATCGAGGTCGTTGGTGGGCTCGTCGAGCAGGATCAGGTTGCCGCCCTGCTTGAGGGTCAGCGCCAGGTTCAGGCGGTTGCGTTCACCACCGGACAGCACACCGGCCGGCTTCTGCTGATCCGGGCCCTTGAAGCCGAAGGCGGAAACATAAGCGCGCGAAGGCATCTCCTGATTGCCGACCTCGATGTAGTCGAGCCCGTCGGAGACCACCTGCCAGACCGTCTTCTTCGGGTCGATGCCGGCGCGGTTCTGGTCGACATAGCTCAGCTTCACCGTGTCGCCGACCTTGACCTCGCCGCTGTCGGGCTGCTCGAGTCCGACGATCGTCTTGAACAGCGTCGACTTACCGACACCGTTCGGGCCGATCACGCCGACGATGCCGTTGCGCGGCAGGGTGAACGACAGATCCTTGATCAGCTGCCGGTCGCCGAACCCCTTGTCCAGGTGCTCGACCTCGACCACCACATTGCCCAGGCGCGGGCCGTGCGGAATCTGGATCTCCTCGAAGTCCAGCTTGCGCATCTTCTCCGCTTCGGCGGCCATCTCCTCGTAGCGACCGAGGCGGGCCTTGTTCTTGGCCTGGCGAGCCTTGGCGCCCGAACGCACCCAGGCCAGTTCCTCCTTGAGCCGCTTCTGCAGCTTCTGGTCCTTCTTGCCCTGAACCTCGAGTCGCTCGGCCTTCTTCTCCAGGTAGGTGGAGTAGTTGCCCTCGTAGGGGTAGGCCCGGCCGCGGTCGAGCTCGAGGATCCAGCCGGCGACATTGTCCAGGAAGTACCGGTCGTGCGTGACCGCGAGGACCGCACCCTGGTACTGGGCCAGATGCTGTTCGAGCCAGTTGACGCTCTCGGCGTCGAGGTGGTTGGTGGGCTCGTCGAGCAGCAGCAGATCAGGCTTGCTCAGCAACAGCTTGCACAGCGCCACCCGGCGGCGCTCACCGCCGGAGAGGTTGCCGACCGGCTCGTCCGGCGGCGGGCAGCGCAGTGCGTCCATGGCCTGCTCGAGCTGGGAGTCGATATCCCACGCGTCGGCGTGGTCCAGGTCCTCCTGCAGCTTGCCCATTTCATCCATGAGCTCGTCGGAGTAGTCGGTGGCCATGAGTTCGGCGATCTCGTTGAAGCGGTCCAGCTTCACCTTGATCTCGCCGAGGCCTTCCTCCACGTTGCCGCGGACGGTCTTCTCCTCGTTCAGCGGCGGCTCCTGCTGCAGGATGCCGACCGTGGCTCCGGGCGCCAGGAAGGCGTCACCGTTGTTCGGCTGGTCCAGTCCGGCCATGATCTTCAGCACGCTCGATTTACCGGCGCCGTTCGGACCGACGACGCCGATTTTGGCGCCCGGAAGGAAGTTCAAGGTCACATCGTCGAGGACGACCTTGTCGCCATGCGCCTTGCGAACTTTCTTCATCTGGTAAATGAACTCAGCCATGTAGGAAAGCCTATCGGTGTCGGAACCAGTGGGTCGAAACGGAGGACCGCGCGAGCGGAGCAGAGGTAACGGTAGTCATCCGGCGTCGGCGGCCGCCGCGGAGACCGGCTCGACCGTAGTCGATCCCTCGCCCGTGGCAGGTCCGGACTCGCCCGGCGGCGCCTGTGGCACCGCGTCGTCCCCTTCGGGGACAACGTGTAGGTCCGGGCCGGAGTTCCGGGCGCCGCCCCGCCGCAGCACCGGAGCGGCACAGCGGCCCAGGTCGGGCCCCAGCGCGGCGGCTCGCATCTCGAGATCGTGGCGTTGCACACCTTCCCTGGTCCGGTACTCGTTGGTGCGCAGCTGACCGTAGGCGATGATCGGATCCCCTCGACGGATGGACGCGTCGACCCCCTCCACCAGGCGGCGCCAGCAGGTCACCGTCAGAAACAGGGTGCCGCTGTCCACCCAGCCGCCGGTATCGCGATCGAAGCGGCGGGCATTGCTGGCCATCCGAAAGCTGATCACCTGTTCACCACCCGGCAGGCTCCGCCGTACGGGATGTGTGACGACGGTGCCGATAACGGCGGTATTCGCCTCGTACATGGTTGTCCCCCTTCGCGATTCGACTGCGCCCCCGTCCGCGGCGCCCTCGGCCGACGTGACCTACTCAGCGTCGCCGATGCCGCGACGCCTCACCAGCCCCGGATGCGAATATGTGGACAACTCGCCTGGGTGTGAACAGGCCCCGTTCCGGAGTCCACGTGGTCAGAGGTTGCTCACGTCCGTATTGGCGCCGCACAGCACGATCACCGGCCGCTCGCCGGGCTCCGGGACATAGGCCCCACTCTGTACCGCGGCCAGGGCGACCGCGCCCGCCGGCTCCACGACCAGCCGGAATTCCCGCCACAGATATTCGCGTGCCATCGCGATCGCGTCGTCGCCCACCAGGACCGAGCCGACGCCGTAGCGAATCGCGGTATCGAGCGCGATATCGCCGATCCTGCTGGCGCCCAGCGCATCCGCCGCGATGCTGTCGACCGGCACATCGACCGGGCGCCCCGCCGACAGCGCCGCGTACAGCGTCGGCGCGCCCTTGGGTTCGACGCCTATCACTCGTGAGCGCGGGCCGAGCGCGATCGCGATACCGGCCATCAGGCCCCCGCCGCCGACCGCCATCAGCACCGGCGGCCGTCCGCGCACCTGACGCTCGATCTCGAGCCCCACCACACCGGCCCCGGCAACCACCGCCGGCAGATCGTAGGCGTGCAGTTGCAGCGCGTTCCGCTCCGCGGTCACCGCGTCGGCGTGGCGTTTGGATTCGGCATAGGTCGTTCCGTGCCACAGCACTTCCGCGCCGTATCCCCACATCGCCGCGACCTTGGTGTGCGGTGCGGTTTCCGGGACGACGACGGTACAGGCGCGGCCGCGCAACGCGCAGGCCAGCGCCGCGGCGATCCCCGCATTGCCACCGGAGGCGATCACCACCGGCCGGCCGTCGTCCTCCGACTGCAGCAGCGCGTTGAGGCTGCCCCGCACCTTGAACGTGCCGCCGTACTGCAGATGTTCGAGCTTCAGAGTGACCTTGACCGGCCCCTCGGGACCGGCCACCTCGGTGTGGAATACGGGCGTGACCCGCACGTCGTTACCCAGCCGCTCGCGGGCGGCCCGGATATCGGCGCGAAAAAGGCGCGGAATCTGCGCGGGCGCCTCGGTCACGGTTTCACCTCGCGGTCACGTTTGGCCAGTTCGGCGAACATGGCGTTGTGCGCGGCGAGGGCGGCGTCGTGGTCGCGCTCGGCGGCCCGGTCGAAGCGCTTGGCCGTGCGGTTGTCGCTGCGCGACCACTGCACCAGCAGCGCCAGCATCACCAGGACCAGCGGAATCTCACCGCTGGCCCAGGCCAGCCCGCCGCCGGTGCGCTGATCGCCGAGCAGATCGGTGTTCCAGCTCAATCCAAGCCCGCGATAGAACCACTCGCCCATCACCGTGGTCATGCTCATCAGCGCGACGCCGAAGAAGGCGTGGAACGGAAGCGATCCGAACACCATGCCGACCTTCGTGAGCGGCTGGACCTGGCGCGGTTTGGGGTCGATACCGAGAACGACCCAGTAGAACAGGTAGCCCGACACCAGGAAGTGCAGATTCATGGCCAGATGGGCGCCGTGCTCGCCGACCACCGCATCGAAGATGCCGCCCAGATACAGCGCGTAGAAGCCGAGGATGAACAACGCCGCAGCGACAGCCGGCTGGGTCAGGAAACGCGAGACCGGGTTGTGTACCGCGGCCAGCACCCATTCCCGCGGCCCGGGCGGTGCGTCGCGGCCGGCGGCGGGCAGGGCGCGCAGAGCCAGCAGCACCGGGCCCCCGAGTGCGAACAGCACCGGCGCGAGCATCGACAGCAGCATGTGCTGGGCCATATGCACGCTGAACATGGCCGGGGCGTACCGGCCCACCCCGGAACTCGTCGCGATCAGCAGCACCGCACAACCGCACAGCCACGCCACGGTCCGCCCCACCGGCCAGGCGTCGCCACGTGCGCGCAGGCGCCGCACGCCCACCAGATACAGCACCGCCAGCACGATGGCGAGGGTGCCGAACATGATGTCGAAGCGCCAGTCGAACAGGATGCGGCCGACGGTCGGCGGCCCGGCGAGGTTGTAGCCGAGTTCGACCTCCGCGGGCGAGGGCACCCGTTTGAGATCCGGCGGCGGGGTGCGGCCGAGCCCGACGGCCAGGCCGATCGTGGCCGCGAAGATCAAGATCTCGACTCCGGCGTAACTGATCAAGGCCGAGCGGTCGCGGGGATTGTCCGCCAGCGCCGGAAGGGCGCGGCGGCGCTGGAGGAATCCGGCGACACCGAGCAGGCAGAGTGCGACCGTTTTCGCGATTACCAACCGGCCGTAGGTGGTGGTGAACAATTCGTCCCACGGCACCCGCACCCAGGCGTTGAGCACACCCGACACCGCGACGACCGCGAACGCGCACGTCGCCACCAGGGAGAATCGTCGTGCGGCGAGACCGGTGTACTTTCCACCGCGTATGGCATAGGCGAGGACCGCGAACAGTCCGCCGACCCACACGGCCATGCCGACCAGATGCAGGATCAGGCTGTTCGTCGCCACATCGTGGGCGCCACCCGACGACGAATGTCCGGTCAGCGCAACCGGAATCAGGCACAGCAGCGACCAGGCGAACAATACGGGTGTCCAGCCCCAGCGCAAGGCCAGCCGGCAGCCGATGGCGAGCAGAATCGCCATGATCGCGGTGGCGCGCCAGGATCCCGCGACATCGACCTTGCCGATGGCATGCCAGATCTGATCGGGCCGCAACACCGAGCGCACGGGCTGGCCGGTGGTGTCCGACAGCGTCAACGGCACCAGCAGAGCCGAGGTCACCGCCCAGGCCAGCGCCGCGATCCCGGCGCGACGCAGGGCCCGGTAACCGCCGACATCGAGCAGACCATCGCGCTGCGGTGGGCACAGGAAGGCCGCGAACAGCAGCGACCCGACCGCGATCGCGGCCGAGAAATCGGCCACCGCCCGCACTGCGGGCAGGCCGTAGGTGGTCAGCGGGCCGGGATCGGGAATGCCGAGCAGAGTCAGCGCCTGCGCCGCGGACAGACTCACCACGATCGGCGCGACCAGCGCGGTCAGACCTACCGCCACCACCGCCAGCACCGGGAACGCCGTCGCCTCCGGCCGCACGGCCTGGGGGTCGGCTTCGACGGGCGGGTCCTGCGGTGACGACATACTATTCAGCGTAGTTGGCGGCCCACCTCACAGCCTTCCCGGCCCGAATCCGCCCCGCTCGCTGTGACGAGGGCGACAGTCGTCCACGGCGTTGTCGATGACCAGCACCGATCTGGACGCTCGCTATAATCAACTCGCTGGACACGCTGCCCTAAACCGGGCATGGTGTTTGGTACTGCCATGCCTCCGTAGCTCAGTTGGATAGAGCAAGGGCCTTCTAATCCCTAGGTCGCAGGTTCGATTCCTGCCGGGGGCGCTTTACCACTCTGACCTGCGTTTATTCCGGGTTGGACTGTGGTTACCCACTCGCTTCAACGGCTAAACACCCAGGAATTTTTGCGGAAGGTCGGTCGCCGGGCGAGCCTCGCACGCCGACGGGCAGTCAGCACCGCATCCCACACCCCCGAGCCTCCGGCCGCCCTTCGGCCTGTGCGTCCCGCCGGGAAAGCCTGCGTTAGCCAGCCAGTCGATTATTCGTGGTTTCAGGCAGGTATCGGCCGCTCTGTTCCGGTTTCCCACCGGATGCCAGCTGATAGCCTTCCCTCTAGTTGTCGCCGGGCGTTCCACTCGTGGAAGGGGGTGGCGTGCACGATCCCGATCCACCGTTCCGGCCGATCCACCGGAGCGACGGGTATCTCCCGCTGGAGGACTACGGTCTGATCGGAGACGGTACGACGGCCGCGCTGGTCGGGATGGACGGTTCGATCCCGTGGCTGTGCCTGCCGCGCTTCGACACCCAACCGCTGTTCTGCGGGCTGCTCGACCATGCCCGCGGCGGCCACTTCACCGTCGCGCCGGCCGATCCTTTGGAAGGTCGCCAGCGCTATCAGCCGGACACCGGAGTGCTGGAAACCGAATTGCGCAGCGCCACCGGCGTTCTCCGAGTGACCGACGCCATGGTGGTGCGCCCCGGCTCCGATCTCGGCGACGACGCGCCCGCCGATCGCTCGGAACTGGTTCGCTCCGCGATCGTCGTCAGCGGGCACGTCCGGGTGGCGGTCGAGATCGCGCCGCAGGGGGGTGCGCAGTTGCGGCCGGTGCTCAGCGGGCTGGAGATCCGGGTCGCCTCGCAACCGAACCTGCGGCTGCATCTGCGCGCCGACCGGCCGCTGGACGGCGTGCACACCACCTTCGACCTGGTCCAGGGCGAGCGGCTGGAGCTCGTGCTGTCGTGGGGGCGCTTCCACCGCCACCATCGCTTCGACGCCGCGGCGATGCTGCGCCACACCGCCGACGCCTGGCGCTCGTGGATGCGGACGTGTGTCTACGACGGTCCCGAGCAGGCACTGGTCCGGCGCTCCGCGATCACGCTCAAACTCTGCGACCACTGGGTGAGCGGATCCGTCGTGGCGGCACCCACCTCGTCGCTGCCGGCGCCCATCGGCGGCGTCCGCAACTGGGACTATCGCTACGTCTGGATCCGCGACGCGTCGTATGCCGTCTATGCCTTGCGCCGCATCGGTTTCCGCAACGAGGCCGACGCCTTCCTGGGCTGGGTGCTCGACGCGTTCGAGCGCAGCGGCGAGCCACGCATCATGTACGACATCGACGGCGATCCGGTTCCGGACGAGATGGTGGACACCGGCCTGGAGGGCTACCGCGGAAGCGGGCCGGTGCGCTGGGGCAACGGAGCCACCGACCAGCGCCAGCACGACGTCTACGGCGAGATCCTCGACTGCGCCGACCAATGGCTGCGCACCGGCGGTGAGTTGCAGCCGCTGCTGTGGTCGAATCTGTCGGATCTGGCGGAGGCCGCGGGCCGATCGTGGCAGGAGCCGGACCAGGGCATCTGGGAAGTGCGCAGCCCGGGCCGGGTTTTCACTTATTCCGCGGCGCTGTGCCAGGTGGCACTGCACCGCGCCGCGTCGATCGGGGAACGATTCGACCTGCCGGGTCCCGTCGCGATGTGGCGCAGTACCGCGAACGAGATTCGCGAGGCGATCCTCAAGAACTCGTGGGACGAGCGGGCCCACACCCTCAGTGCCCATCTGGACGGTGGCGGCGAGTTGGATGCGAGTTTGCTGGCGCTGCCGCTGCGCCGCGTCGTGCCCGCCGATCATCCACGCATGACGGCGACGACCGAGGCGGTGGCCGATCGGCTCGGAGCCGGCGACGGACTGCTGTATCGGTACCTGCACGACGAATCACCGGACGGCCTGCCCGGCAACGAGGGCGCGTTCGTCCTGTGCAGTTTCTGGATGGTCGACAACCTCACCGCGCAGGGACGGCTCGAGGACGCCGAGCGGCTCTACACCTCCCTGTGTGCCCGCGCGAGCACCGTCGGCCTGCTCGCGGAGCAGATCGACCCGACGACCGGCACGTTCATGGGTAATTTTCCGCAGGCGTTCAGTCATATCGGCATCATTTCCAGCGGGGTGAAACTCGCGCGAGCGAAGGCAGGTGCGACATGATCACGCGTCTGGCCGTCTTCGGCGGCACCGGTGATCTCGCTGGGCGCTACCTCTTGCCGGCCGTGGCCGCCCTGTTCCAGGCCGGGCATCTGGACAGCCGTTTCGAGATGGTGTGCGCCGATCGCAAGGGCCGCAGCGACGAAGAGTTCCACGAGTGGGTGGTAGCCCAACTCGAGGAGCATGCCGCGGAGGCGCCGCCCGACGCCCGGAAGGCGGTCGCCGCCGCGACGCGGTACCGCAGGGCCGACATCCAGAACGCCGACGAGGTGGCGGCGGCGATCGCCGGCGACGGTCCGGTGGCGGTCTACCTCGCCCTGCCCCCGGCGGTGTTTCCCGCCGCGATCACGACCCTGCACGAGGTGGGACTGCCCGCGGGCAGCGGGATCGTGCTCGAGAAACCGTTCGGCGAAGACCTCGACAGTGCCGAGAAACTGAATCGGCTACTGGCCGATCTGGTGCCCGAGCGAGCCGTCTTCCGCGTGGACCACTTCCTCGCCATGACCACGGTGCAGAATCTGCTCGGCAGCAGGCTGGCCAATCGCGTCCTCGAATCCATTTGGAACAGCGCGCATATCGCCAAGGTGGAGATCGTCTGGGACGAAACCCTCACCCTCGAGGGCAGGGCCGGATACTACGACCACGTCGGCGCGCTCAAGGACATGGTGCAGAACCATCTGTTGCAACTGCTGTGCCTGATCGCCATGGAACCCCCGATCACGCTGTCCGAACGGGACCTGCGCGACCGCAAGGTCGATGTGCTGCGCTCGGTGCGTCCGCTGACCGATGCCGATGTCGCCGCCCGCACGCGTCGCGGACGGTATCTCGCGGGACGGATCGGCGATCGCGACGTTCCTTCCTACGTCGACGAGGAGGGCGTCGACCCGCGTCGCCGGACCGAGACCTTCGCCGAGGTCGAACTGACGCTGGACAGCTGGCGGTGGTCGGGAACGACCTTCGTGCTCCGCAGCGGCAAGGCACTCGGGACCGATCGCAACGAGGTCGCCGTCCATTTCCGCCCGGTCCCGCATATGCCCTTCGGCCATCAGGGAACGCCGGAGCCCAATGTGCTGCGGTTCGGGCTCGACCCCGAAAGCCTGTCGCTCGGTCTGACGGCCGTCGGCGCCACCGCCGGGACCCTGGTGCCGCTCACTCTGACCGCTCAGGTGCAACCGCCGGAGTTGCCGGCCTACGGCAGGCTCCTGCTCGACGTACTGAACGGCGACCCGGCCCTCTCGATCCGCGCGGACGAGGCCGAACAGGCCTGGCGCGTGGTGACTCCGATCCTGTCGGCGTGGTCGCGCGATGTGGTGCCGCTCGACGAGTATCCGGCCGGGTCGCAGGGACCGGCCGGCGCCGATCACAGCGAATGATCACCTGTGCCCGCGCAGACGCCCCGCCGGACGGTCCCGCCCTGCGTCGTCGTGACCGGAGTGTCGGGAACCGGCAAGACCACGACGGCCCGGCTGCTCGCCGCACGGCTCGACCTGCCGTTCGCCGACGCGGACGACTTCCATCCGCCGGCCAATATCGCCAAGATGACCGCCGGCATCGCGCTGAGCGACGCCGATCGCGAACCCTGGCTGATGTCGGTGAGCCACTGGCTGCGCGACCGCCATCTCCGCGGAGACGGCGGTGTGGTCGCCTGCTCGGCGCTCAAACGCCGCTACCGCGACATCCTGCGCTCCGCCGCGCCGGAGACCGTCTTCCTGCTCCTGATCGCCGACCGGGAAACCCTCAGCGAACGCATCTCCCACCGCCACGGCCACTACATGCCGGTGTCGCTGCTCGAATCCCAGCTCGCGACACTCGAACCGCTCGAACCCGCCGAACGCGGCCTCATCCTGCACGCCGACCGGACGCCGGAAGCCGTCGCCGACCAGGCCGTCGCCTTTCTGACCGGATGATCTCTTCCCACGCGGTGAGCGATGCTCGAAACTGTCCCCGGAACGCCTGCGGCCCACCACATCCGTGATGTGGTGGGCCGGGTTGTGTCGTGATGGGTGGTCAGCCCGCGCTACCGCTGGCCCCCAGCGCAGCCAACATGTCCACGAGCACAGTCAGAAAGTCCATTCGGGTCTTACCTTTCGATTCAGCGGAGGGTGCCAGCATGCATGCCCAACGTTGCCGCAAGGTTATGCGCCGGTGAAGTCGAGTCGCCCGGGTGAGAATGGAATATCCAATAAGTGAGATTGATATTCTTATCCCATGACTGACGATCTCGGTGCGGCGGGGCTGCGATTCGAGCGCGACGGCGTGATCGGATGGTGCGTGATCGACCGGCCCGCAGCACGCAACGCGCTGACGCCGGCGATGTATTTCGGCATCAAACGTGCGGTGCACCTGGTCAATTCGGATCCGGATCTGGCGGCGTTGATCATCACCGGGACCGATGACGTGTTCGCGCCGGGCGGCGACCTGGGCGGGCGCGCCGAGCCCGGGGATGCGTTGCCGCCGGAGCTGTCGGGTCAGGATGTGCTGCCCTTCCTCGCCATCCGTGACAGCCGCGCTCCGGTGGTGTCGGCGGTGAACGGGATCTGTCAGGCGGGCGGTCTGCTCATCGCGATGATGTCCGATATCACGGTCGCCAGCGAGCGGGCGGTGTTCCGGGTGCCGGAGCTACTGCGCGGCATTCCCGACGCCACCTACGCCGCGGTGCTGCCCGCCCATGTCGGCGTGGCGGTGGCTCGGGATCTGCTGTTGTCGGCGCGGCGATTCGACGCGGACGAAGCGCGGCGACTCGGCGTCATCAGCCGGGTGGTGGCGCACGAGCGGCTGCGCGAGGAGGCCGTCGCGGCCGTCTCCGAAATCCTGCAGACCGCACCGCAGGCCCGCGCCCAGGTGAAACGCATGCTGAACGAGCGCTACGGCAGCATCGACTATCAGACCATGTTCCTCGCCCTGGAAACCTCGCCGGAACCGCGGGAGGGAATGCGCGCCTTCATGGAAAAGCGCGCGCCGCAATGGATTCCCGAGGGGCTGCCCACGTCCGGCGAGCGCAGGCCTCAGGGCAGCATGCCGTAGGCGCGGGTGGGACGCAGACGCGCGATCACCCGGCGGTCGGCGACCATCGCGCGGCGATAGTCCGCCCAGTCCGGGTGCTCGCCGCTGAGCGCCCGGTAGTAGGCGATCAGCTCCTCGACGGTGGCGTCGTCGGCGGTCGCGGCCACCGGGGTCAGTTCGACATCGGCCTCCAGGACGGCGTAGCCCCAGAAGTCGTCACGGGTGACGTGCAGGGCCGCCCACGGCTCCCGGCGCAGATTGGCGTATTTGGCCCGGTCCGCCGTGATGGAGATCCGGATGATGCCGTCGGAGGCGACCCAGTGGGTGACGTTCGACAGCTGCGGATGCCCGTTGCGGCGCAGGGTGGTCAGGACGGACCGCGAGGTCGTACGGGCGAAGTCGAGCGCGGTGTCGAGTTCCATACGCGCTGCAACCCCGGCCGCGCGGACACTGTTCCCGCACAGCCGCAACTCATTCCGACGGCGCGGCGGCCCGTGGCGCCGAGTCGGGCAGATGTACCAGCACCAGGCCGATGCCGGCGATCAGGAAGTTCTGCAACGCCGCCGAGGAGGCGTTGACCTCCTTGTTCGCCCACATCCGGAACCACTCCCCGCCGACGGTCAGGAACGCCCCCGCGAACAGCAGCACCGCCATCGTCCAGCCGATACTGGACAGCTTCGCCGCGGTGCCGGGTCGCACCGGCACCCGGCGTGGCCGCCCGCTCAGCTCCCGCAGCCAGCAGGCCGCGGCGACGAGCAGCACGAGAGCGATCGAGAACTCCCAGATCACCACGAGGATGTAGACGACGAGCGCGATGTCGCCGTTGGTGAGGGCACGCCAGTCGGTGCCCGGATTGTGGATCGTGGCCCGCATCGAGAGCACGGCGGCCACGCCGCGGCGATTGGTGACGGTGTCGGTGCAGTTGGTGATCGCGACGAACAAGTAGTAGAAGCCGGTGATCGTCGCGAGTACCGCCACCGCCGTCCGTCGGCTACCGAGCACGTCGAGAATTCCCGCACCGCCGATTCGCATGATGCTTACCTAAACGGTTCGGCGAAACCGCGTCAACCGCAGCGGCTTCCCATCAACGACCAAGTGCGAAGGGGCTTTTCGCCGCCGGGAGCCACAGCCGGTGCTAGGTTCGATCGGGTTCGCGGGCGACGAAGGTGATCGGCAGGCTCAGGGGCGAACGGGTGAGACCGGCGTGATACCGAATCTCCGCCCCGTCCCGGACGGCGATGTGATCCATGCGCCGCACGATCTCCTCGAGCGCCACGCGCAGGTTCAAACGGGCCAGGTTGGAGCCCGCACAGCGATGCGGGCCGGCGCCGAAGGCGAAGTGGCGGTTGCGAGTCCGGGTCGGGTCGAATCGGTCCGGATCCGGGAATTCGCCGGCGTCACGATTGGCCGAGGCCCAGTGGATGAGCATCTTGTCACCGGATTCGATGACGTGGCCGGCCAATTCGGTGTCGCGCACCGCGGTGCGGCCCACCGAGACGAACGGCGAATCCAGCCGCAGCAGTTCCTCGACGGCCTTCGGCATGAGCTCGGGGCGTTCGCGCAGCAACTGCGGGATCTCCGGTTCGCGGCAGAACCGCTCCACCATCAGTCCGAGCGCACCGGCGGTGGTTTCGAGCCCACCGAGGATGAGAAGTTGTACCGCTCCGATGGTTTCGTCCTCGGTCAGCGGCACGCCGTCGATCTCGGCGGCCAGCACCGCATCGACCACATCTCCGCGCGGCGGTTGCTCGCGCCGGGCGGCGAGAAAGCCTTTGACCCAGGCGTACAAGCCCTTCCAGCATTCGCGCGATTCGGGATGATTCGGAATCGACGACCGAGAAGCCAGTCGCGACACCGTATCGAGTTCGTCGGCGGGCGCGCCGATGGCGAGTTCGAAGAAGGCCAGACTGGGCAGCGGCCGCGCGAAGGCGTTCATGAATTCGCACTCCCCGGCGGCGAGGAAACCGTCGAGCAGGCGGGTGACCAGATCGCGCGTCGGCTGTTCCCAGTCGGCGACCGCCGCGGGGGTGAAGTACGGGGTGATCAGGCTCTTGTAGGCGCGCTGTTCGGGCGGATCGACTTCGACAGGCAGATTGCGCACCACCCCCTTGGTGCCCGTGACCGACAGACCGTGCGCGGAGCTGAACACCGACCAGTTCTGCGCCACGCTCAGCACCTCCTCGTATCCGGAGGCCACCCAGAATCCGCCGTAGCGGTCGCTGTGCGCCACCGGGCACAGCTCACGCATGCGGGCCATCGTCTCCGGCAGTGTGGCGGCGAGTTCGGGTGCGAGGTGGTCGAACTGGCGCAGACACCAATCATCGGGCAGGCGTACGCCATTCGGCGTTGTCTTCTCCATGGTTTCCCCTGGCGGCTCGGGCACCGAGTGGGCGCCAACTCACAGTAACAGGGTAAGTGATCACTTTCTAGCGGATGACCGGAAGCCGTGACCTACCATGTGTTAGTAAGTTCTTACTCACAACCTGTCCGGCGGCGGCCGCTCGATGTGCCGTGGTCAGGAAGGATTTCCATGTCGACAAGCACCGGAGCAGTCGCTTCACTCCCCGCGTTCCTCGACGGTCGCACCAAACGCCTGCTGATCGGCGGCCGATGGGAGGCCGCGGCCTCGGGGCGCACCTTCGTCAGCATCGATCCCTCCACCGGCGCGGTGATCGCCGAACTGGCCGCCGCCGATGCCGTCGATGCCGACCGCGCGGTCACCGCGGCCCGCTCGGCGCTGGTGGGCCCCTGGCAGCACTTCTCCCCGCGCGATCGCCAGGCCCTGCTGTGGGCGTTCGCGGACAAGGTGCAGGAGCACTTCGACGAACTGCGCCTGCTCGAATCGCTCGATATGGGTTCGCCGCTGGGCCGCCGCCGGCCGGGGTCGCGCGCCTGGGAAGCCGAGGTGTTGCGGTACTACGCGGGCTGGGCGACCAAGATTCACGGTGAGACGCTGCCGAATTCGATTCCGGGCTCGGTGTTCAGCTATACGGTCAAGGAGCCGGTCGGGGTCGTCGCCGCGATCGTGCCGTGGAATCGCCCGGTCGCCAACGCGGTGTGGAAGATCGCCCCGGTGCTGGCCACCGGATGCACCCTCGTGCTCAAACCCGCCGAGGAGGCGAGCCTGGCCGCGCTGCGGCTCGGAGAACTGTTGAGCGAGACCGGGATTCCCGACGGCGTGGTGAATATCGTGACCGGCGACGGTGAATCCGCCGGCGCCGCGCTGACCGTGCATCCGGGCGTGGACAAGATCGCGTTCACCGGATCGACCGCGGTGGGTCGCGAGATCATCCGATCCTCCGCCGACACCCTCAAACGCGTGTCGGTGGAACTGGGCGGAAAATCTCCCGACGTGGTCTTCGCCGATGCCGATCTGACGAAGGCGGTTCCCGGCGCCGGAATGGGCGTGTTCTCGAATTCGGGCCAGACCTGTTGTGCCGGGACCCGCATCTTCGTCGAGCGGCCGATCTACGACGAATTCGTCGACCGCCTGTCGGATTTCGCGCGGTCGCTCACCGTCGGCAACAGCCTGGACCCGCGCACCCGGATCGGCCCGCTGGTCTCCCGGCAGCAACTCGACCGCGTATGCGATTACCTGGCGATCGGCCCGGACGAGGGCGCGCGCACCACGGCCGGTGGGGCGCGCATCGATATCGGCGATCTCGCCGCCGGCTATTTCGTGGAGCCGACGGTATTCGCGGATGTGCGCGACGAGATGCGGATCGCGCGCGAGGAGATCTTCGGTCCGGTCGCCTGCGTGCTGCCGTTCGACACCCTCGACGAGGTGGCCGAGCGGGCCAACGATTCCGATTACGGCCTGGCGGGCGGAATCTGGACCCGCGACATCGGCACCGCCCATCGGCTGGCGGCCCGATTGCGGACCGGCACCGTCTGGGTCAACACCATGCTGCTGTTCGATCCGGCGGTGCCGTTCGGCGGATACAAGATGAGCGGATACGGACGCGAGATGGGACCGCATTCGCTGGAGGAATACCTCGAGGTCAAATCCGTGTGGATCGATACGGATTGACCGTTCGCGCCGGTGCCGCGCAGCGAATGCCGAAGGGGCCGAGCGATATTCGCCGGCCCCTTCGGCACGCCGGAACGACTCGATCAGCTACGCAGCAGCCGCCCCGCAGCCGTGTCGGCCACATCCACTCCGTCACGGCGCGTCTGGACGCCGTTGACCCACATGTGCGCGACGCCGGTGCTGCGCACGACGAGCCGATCCGCTCCCCCGGGCTGATCGTGCACCCGCTCGATCGGGGTCGTTCCGACGGTCGCGGGATCGAAGGCCACCAGGTCGGCGAAATACCCCTCGCGAATCAGCCCGCGCTCGCGGATGCGGAAGGCGTGCGCGGGCTGACCGGTCAGGCGCCACACCGCGTCTTCCAGCCCGATGGCCTTGCGCTCGCGCACCCAATGTCCCAGCAGATGGGTGGAGTAGCAGGCGTCGCAGAGCTGACTGGCGTGCGCGCCCGCATCGGACAGGCCCAGGATCGTGCGCTTGTCGGCGAGCAGATCACCGATCTCGTCGTCGCCGTCGTTGTCGAGGACCACGCGGAAGCGCGTCGACATCCCGTCGGCGAGCGCGACGTCGAGCATCAGGTCGAAGGCGGTGGTACCACGCTCGGCGGCCAAGCGGTCCAACGGGATTCCCACCGCGGCGGGATCGGCGACGGTTTCCTCCACGGCGACCTTGGGCCACCGATGCGCCCATGCGGCCAGCGTCGCCGGGCGGGCCCGCTCCCGCCATGCCGCGTCCCGGTAGAGCGCGGCGCGTTCCTGCCGCGGCCGGGCGAGGACTTCCTTCCACTCGTCGATCTCCCCCAGCGGCGTGGGGTCGGCGAGGCTGACCTGCATCACGATGGGCCGGCAGGCGATCTGCGGGTACACCTCACCGGGCAGCGCACCGCCGCGCTCCACCGTGCGCATGGCGGCGCCGGGTTTGTCGGCGCGCGCCACCAGCGCTGTCCAGGTGACCGGAATGCCGTAGCGCACGGACAGATCCGAGAACTGGTTGACGAACATGCCGGGCCCGATCGACACCTGCAGGATGCCCTTGCCCACCGCGCCCAGTTCCGCCGCCAGCGCGTCGACCTCGTCGACCTCAGCGAAGCGACTGGGCACCGGGCGGCCGAACGCACCCTGATGGGCCGGTTGGCGGGAGGTGGACAGTCCGACCGCACCGGCGGTCACCGCCTCACGGACCAGCGCGCGCATGGTGTCGAGTTCCGCGGGGGTGGCGGCGCGTTCCTCTCCGCCCAGGACGAACAGCCGCAGGGGCGTATGTCCCAGGAACGCACCGACATTGAGCCGCTTGCGGCGCCGCTCGAGGGCATCGAGATACTGCGGGAAGGTCTCGAAGCACCAGTCGATGCCGGCATTCAGCGCCTCCATCGACATACCCTCGACGTTTTCCAGTGTGCGCACGATGATTTCGCGATGCGGCGGCCGGGTCGGCGCCACCCCGAAACCGCAATTGCCCATGATCACGGTGGTGACACCATGCCAGCAGGAGGGCGTGAGATCGCCGTCCCAGAGGATCTGCGCGTCGTAGTGGGTGTGGATATCGATGAAACCCGGTGTGAGGGTGAGCCCGTCGAGATCGACGATGCGCGTGTCCGGTCCCGGCGTCAGCTCGCCGGGCGCGCCGACGGCGGTGATGCGGTCCCCGGTGATTCCCACCTCGGCGGCCCTGCCGGGGTCGCCACTTCCGTCCACCAGCCAGGCGCGGCGCAGCAACAGATCCATGGGTCCTCCCGGAAAGTGTGAATCGGCAAGGGGGTCGGGCATTCTCACGCCCGGCGGGCGACGGCCAGCGCGTCCTCGAAACCGCGGTGCAGATGCTGGGGGGCGGGCTCGTTGCGGCCGAACACGATGGTGTCCAGCACGCCTGCCCGGATACCGGGCTCGGTCCGCGCCGCCACCCAGAAGTCCTCCCCGTCGACCACGGTCTCGCAGATCCAGGGGGCCATCTCCACGGCCTTGGCCCGTTCGGACTCGCTCAGACCGGGGCGCAGATATGTGCTGTGCACGACTTCGGAGGAGTTCGCGTCGACCGGGACGATCTGCCACAGCTCCACGTGCCGGCTGTCGAAGGTGAGGCTGGTGTTCGGAAACAGCGCGTACTGCAGGCTGATATGGCCCATCACGTCGCCCCACTGCTCGTCGGGCAGCTCGCGCAGTTCGTCGATCGAGCGCAGTGCGGAGCAATTGCGCAGATGCCGCCCGAACGGTTCGAAGGTCAGCACGCCACCGTAGGCGTATTTCGCCAGGGTCCGGCGGTGCAGAAAGCGGAAGTGGTAGTTCTCACGGAAGGTGTCGAGGGTGACCTTCCAGTTGGCCCCCACGCGGTGCACGTGCGGTTCGCCGTACAACTCCCAGTCCGCGAACTCGAGCACCGCCAGTTCGTCGGCCAGGCCGGGGCCGAGATATTCGTCGATGTCCACGGCAGGCCCCGGGCGCAGCGATCCGACGATCAGCCCGTACCCCTCGCTGACGGGCAGTTCGACAAGTCCCTTGCGCTCCAGGCACATTCCGGTGAAGGCGTCGTCCACGGGCACGGCGACCAGGCGGCCGTCGAGATCGTAGGTCCACGAGTGGAACGGGCAGGCGAACCTGCTGCGGGCGCCGCCGCCGTCGACCACTCGCACGCCGCGGTGGCGGCAGGCGTTGGCGAAGGCGCGGACGTGGCCTTCGTCGTTGCGGGTCAACAGGATCGGGACGCCGCACAGGTCGACGGTGCGGTAGGTGCCCGCGTGCGGAAGCGCGCCCGACAGGCACAGCACCAGAGGGTGGCCGCGAAACAGGACGTCGAATTCCTCGGCGTGCCGCTGGGTCGAATAGATATCGGTCGGCAACTCGAGGATTTCCGGCGCCAGATCGGTGGTGCCCTCGTCGATGTGGTCGAGCAATCGGCGCGCGAGGCTGTGTTCCAGCGCTTGCCTGTCCATAACACACTCCACCCGAAACTCCGGACCCGAAGGACGGTCACCTCGGAGCTTAGTAGGTGATTACTTACTCCGCAAGGAAATGCGAGAACCCGGTTCTACCTGGAGAGATCGCCGTGATCACGCCGAGCGGTGGATGCCGTCGCGAGCGCATTAGGATAAAGTGTGTACCCACTAACAACGCCGATCGGCACCGGCGTCGGCCCGGAAACGAGGAGGACTCGTGGCCAGAACCACGACGACCGGGAGTTCCACGATCCCGCCCACCCCCGCCAATGACGCACCGCCGGTACGGCGCCGGCTCACCGCCGAGGCGCGCAAGAGTTCGATCCTGGCCGCCGCGCGCCGCGCCTTCAGCGAGACCGGCGATATGAACGGCACCACGGTCAAGATGATCGCCGAGCACAGCGGTATCAGCGAGGGAATCATCTACCGGCACTTCGAGAGTAAGGATCAACTGTTCTTCGAAGCGGTGGTGGAACCGCTCAAGTCGGCCGTCGACGATCTGGTCGCCGCGACCGCCGTCGTCGACCGCGATCAGCCGCTGACCCCGCAACGACAGCTGGAGACGCTCAAAGGTCTGTACCGCCAACTGATTTCGACGCTCGACGAGGTGCTGCCGCTCCTGGGCCTGGTGCTGTTCGGCGATCCACAGGTGGCCCGGCGGTTCTACCGGGAGAATTTCGCGGTCGCCATGGACCGGCTCGCCGAGGCGTGGCGCGAAGTCGAGGATCGTTACGGATTCCCCTTCGAGTCGCCCGACATCTCCGCCCGCGCGGTGATGGGCATGGCACTGATGCAGGCCCTGGAAACCCGGCACGGCACCGCCAAGAAGGCCGACCGCGACCGGGCCGTCACATTGATCAGCGAGGGCACGGTCAAGGGATTCTTCCCGGTGATCGAGGGGGCCGAATCCGATGAGCCCACAGCATGATTCACCGCGCGGCACCGCGTCGCGCAACGGCTTGGAGATCGTGACGGAGTTGTCGCGCCGCTTCGCCGCCGGTGACGGCGCGGGCGCGCTGGCGCTGTTCCACCCCGACATCCGCATCGAACAACCGGCCTCACTGCCACACGGCGGCAGCTACCACGGACATGCCGGGGTGGCCGCCATGGGCGAGTCGTTCGGACGGTACTGGGAGCGCAGTATCGACAATCCGCGCATCTTCGGCTCCGAGGAATCGGTGGTGCAGTTGACCACCCAGACCTGGACGGCCAAGGAATCGGGGCGGCACGCCACGGTCGACGTGGTGGAACTGTTCTCCTTCGCCGACGGCATGGTCCGCGAGATCCGGGTGTTCCAGCAGGACACCCACGCCCTGCTGGAAACGCTCGAGCCACGGTGAGAACCTCGGCAGCCGAACATCTTCCGGCTGCCGAGGGCGCGAGCTCAGGGCACGTCGACGACGACCGCGGTGCCCATCCCACCTCCCGCGCACATCGCCGCGACGCCGACCCCACCGCCGCGGCGCCGCAGTTCGTGCACGAGGCTCAACACCATCCGGGTTCCCGTCATCGCCACGGGATGTCCCAGACTGCACCCACTTCCGAGGACATTGACCTTCTCCTCGTCGAGCCCCAGCGCCCTGGTCGCGGCGACCGCGACCGAGGCGAAGGCCTCGTTGATCTCCCAGAGCGCCACATCGCCCACCGACAGTCCGGCGCGCGCGAGCACCTTCTCGATCGCGGGCGCGGGCGCCAGGCCGGTGTCCGCGGGCACGACGCCCACCGACGCCCAGGCCCGGACCACGGCCAGCGGCTCGATTCCGCGCTCGCGGGCCAGTGCGCGGTCCGCGACCACCACCGCACCGGCCGCGTCGTTGATGCCCGCGGCGTTCCCGGCGGTGATGCCGAAGCCCTCGATCTCGGGATGCAGCGGTTTCAAGGAGGCCAGCTTCTCCAATGACGATGTGCGCCGGGGATGTTCGTCGACGGCGAAGGTGACCGTACTGCCGTCGCGACGGGTTACCTCGATCGGCACGATCTCCTCGGTGAAGCTGCCGGCGTCGATCGCGGCCACCGCGCGCTGATGGGAACGCAACGCCCACTCGTCCATCTGCGCGCGCGTTATCCCGGCCTTGACCGCGGCGTTCCACCCGACCGTGATCGACATATCCCGCACGGGTGCGTCCGGAGTTTCGCGGTGACTGGGCGCGAGCCAGTCCTCCTCCCATTCCTCGGAGCCCGGAATGCGCCGATTCACCGTCGGTGCGGTCGAACTCGACTGCACGCCGCCGGCCACCACGATCCGATCCATTTCGGCGATCACCGAGGCGGCCGCGCTCTGCAGGGTGGACAGTCCGGAGGCGCAGTGCCGGTTGTGCGCGATACCGGGCGCGTTCACCAGCCCGGCCTCGATGGCGACGTACCGGCCGATCGCCCCGCCGCCGTACAGCGATTCGCCGAGGATGACGTCGTCGACGAGTTCGGGTTCGACGCCCGCGCGGCGCACCGCCTCGGCGACGGCCGCCGTTCCCAGTGTGAAGGCGTCGGTTTCGGTGAGCGACCCCTTGTATGCCGTCCCGATCGCCGTGCGCGCGCCCGAAATGATCACGGCCTCATGGCTCATTGGTGCCACCCCGATTCTCAAATAAGTAAGTGTTCTCTAACTTAGATATCGTAACGACGGCCCGGCGCACGGGCAACGGCCCGCTTCGGCGGCAACGCGCCATCGGCCCGCGAGATTCTCAGCGCGCGGTGACCAACCGGCCGGGGACCGCACCGGTGGTTTCGTCGTGGTCGACGAGCACGTGTCCGTTGACCAGCGTGTAGTCGTAACCGCGTGCCCGCTGCACGAATCGCTGTGCGCCCAAGGGGAAATCGGCGGCCATCTCCGGCGCGAACAGGTCGAGATTCGCCAGATCGATGACGTTCACATCGGCGTACGCGCCCGGTGCGAGCACCCCGCGATCGGCGATTCCGAACAGATTCGCGGCATCGACGGTCAGTCGCCGGACGGCCGGGCCGATCCCCAGCAGTGCCCGATCCCGCACCCAGTGCCGCAGGAAATAGGTCGAATTGCCGGCGTCCATGGTCAGCGCGACGTGCGCACCCGCATCGGCGACGCCCAATACGACGTCGGGGTTGGTGATCATGCGCGCGACCGCGTCCAGATCCTGATTGAGCACCGGGTAGTACAGCAGTCCACGGCCGTTCGTCTCGAGCGTGTAGTCGATGAAGGCGGCCGCGGCGCCGACGCCGCGCCGACGCGCCTCGGCGGCCAGGCTGTTGTCCGCCCCGACGTCGTAGGCGGCCGAACCCGGCGGCAGCAGATACATTTTCGCCGGATCCTTCGGCGCCAGCGGACCTGATGCCTGCGAGGGCAGTTCGGCTTCGGCGATCAGGCGGTCGCGGACGTCGCCGCGGGCCAGCAACTCGAGCCGCGTAGCCGGCGGTTCGGCCATCACCTCGGACCAGGTGGGCAGTGCGTCGTACGGGGTGCGTCCGGCGATTCCGTAGACGATCGCGCTGCCGCGCACCGCGGTCATCGGGCGCAGATCGGCACCTCGCGCGCGGGCCCCGGCCGTCTGTTCCATCACCCAGGACCACAGTCCGGGACGCCGGTCGCTCTGCATGATCGAAAAGGTCAGGGGCCGAGCGGAATTCAGGCTCACCTGTTCCATCCACGCCATTTCGGCGCGGGAATTGGCACGGTCGGCGCCGTCGCGCTCGCCGATGCGCGGGACCACCTGGAAGGTGCCGCGCCCGCGTTCGGCGAGGACGCCGGCGATCGCCGACAGCTCCTCCACGTCGGCGAAGGTGCCCGGCACCGGCCGCCCGTCCGGCACGGTGTGCATATAGGTCCTGGAGGTCGAGAAGCCCAGCGCTCCGGCGTCGACGGCCTCGCCGACCAGTTCCGCCATCGCGGCGCGGTCTTCGGCGGTGGCGGACGCCTCGTCGAGACTGCGCTCCCCCATGACGTAGTAGCGCAGGGCGGCGTGACCGATCAGCCCGCCGACGTTCACGCCGAGTTCGCGGTCGCCCAGTGTTTTCAGATAGTCGCCGTAGGTCTGCCAGCCCCAGTCCAGCCCGGCCATGATCGTGTCGGCCGGGATGTCTTCCACCGACTCCATCATCGCCGCCAAGTAGCCCTCCTGCCCCGGCCGCACCGGCGCGAAGGTGACGCCGCAATTGCCCATCACCACCGTGCTCACGCCCTGATAGCACGAGGGCGTCGCGAGCGGATCCCAGAACAGCTGGGCATCCAGATGGGTGTGCACATCGATGAACCCGGGGGTCACGAACCGGCCCGACGCGTCGATCACTCGGCGCCCGGAGCCGACCGCCGGGCCGATGTCCACGATCCGGTCCCCGTCGATCGCCACCTCCGCCCGACGCGGCGGCGCACCCGTTCCGTCGACCACGTTCCCACCGCGAATCACGATGTCATGCATGGTTTTCCATCCTTCCCGGTGCGGGCCGCCCGAGCATAAATAAGCAGGTACTCACTCAACATAACCCGGGAAACGCTCGCGTATCACCGGGTACCGTGAGAAAGTAGGTACTTACTTGTTAGGCCCTGCTCCGGATTACCGTCCGGAGCACTCAGCGCAGGAGTCGACGTGGGATCGATGGACGGCCGGACCGCACTGGTCACCGGCGCGAGCCGCGGCATCGGCCGGCGGATCGCCGAACGCTTCGCCGCCGAGGGTGCGGCGGTGGCGGTGGTGGCTCGCACCGCCGAACCGGGCGCCTCGACGCTTCCCGGTTCCATCGAGGAGGTCGTGGCGCACATTCGCGATCAGGGCGGCCGGGCAGCGGCGATTCGCGCCGATCTGACGGTTCCCGCGGAGGTCGAGACGGTCGTGGCACGGGCCGAAGCGCTACTCGGGCCGGCCGACATCCTCGTCAACAATGCCGGGGTGAACTTCTACGGCCCGGCCCTCGACATCCGCCCGCACCGCTACGGCCTGATGTTCCAGATGATGGTGCACACCCCGTTTCGCCTGTGCCAGTTGGCGATTCCCGGGATGATCGAGCGCGGGCGCGGCTGGATCCTCAACATCACCTCCAAACAGGCGCGCCACCCCCTGGGGCCGCCCTATCCGGAGTGGGCCGCCGACGGCTGCGTGCCCTACGGCATGTGCAAATCGGCGCTCGATCGCCTGACCACCGGCCTGGCGGCGGAGGTGTACGGCACCGGCGTGCGGATCAACAGTCTGGGCACCTCCGGTCTGGTCATGACTCCCGGCGTCGCCGTCGTCTCCCCGCACACGCCGGACAACACCCCGGTCGAACCGGACGACGCCATGGCCGACGCCGCTGTGCTTTTGTGCACGTCCCCCCACGACACCGGACGCATCGTCTACAGCATGGAACTGCTCGGACGGCCCTTTCCCGACGGCCCGTGGGCCCTGTCGGCCACCTACTGAATCGCGCGACACCGGAGGACAGTCATGCACGTATCCGTCGATCCCGACCGCTGCCAGGGCCACGCCCGCTGCTGGGAGATCTGCCCGGAGGTCTTCGACCTCGACGACGAAGGGCACGGCCGCGCAACGCTTTCCGAGGTGCCGGCCGACCTTCGCGACCGGACCCGCGAAGCGGCCGACAACTGCCCGGAACGGGCAATCGTCCTGAGCTGAGCCACCCGCTCTCGGCCACCGCCGGCGCATTGCGCGCCCGGCCTATACGTCGAGGTCCGCCCACCGTCACGGGGGCGGACCTCGACGTACGCGGGCCGCAGCCGGCCCGCGACATGTCACGACTCGGGAATCGAGGCCGGATCGGCGGGGGTGAAGTCGTAGACCCGCGACGCATTGCCGACGGTGATCTTGTCCTGCACGTCCTGCGGAAGGTGCCCGAGCCACTTGCCGGCCATCTGCACGGTGTCCGGCCAGGTGGAATCCGAATGCGGGTAGTCGCATTCCAGCATCACGTTGTCCTCACCGATGATGTCCAGCAAGCGAATTCCCGCTTTGTCCTCGATGAAGGTGCCGTACACGTGGTCGCGGAACAACCGCCGGATATCGGTATCGAGATCGAAGGTCGCTTCGCCCTTCTGCTCGCCGCGTTCGTGCGTGGCGTTCATGCTGATATCGAACCGCGAGGCCCAGAACCGCTGTTTGTCGACCACCTGCTCGGCGCGTTCGAGGAAGTACGGAATCCAGCCGATGGACCCCTCGGAGAGGGCGATCTTGAGATTCGAGTACTTCACGAAATTACCGCTGAACAGCCAATCCAGCAGTGTCCCCGCCTGATTCGCGGCCGCGGAGTAGGCCATGAAGGCCAGCGTCGGCATATCCTCGGAGGTCCGAATCATATTCGAGGACGATCCGACGTGCATCGAGATCACGAAGCCGGTGTCGTCGCAGGCGCGAAAGACCGGATCCCAGAAGTCGGTGTGGATCGACGGCAGGCCGAGTTTGGTCGGGTTCTCGGAGAAGGCAATGGATTTCGCCCCCAGCGCCGCGGTGCGCTCGATTTCGGCCGCGGCGGCGACGGGATCCCACAGCGGGATGATCATCATCGGGATGAATCGGCCGGGATAGGCCTGGGCGAATTCCTCGAGAATGAAATCGTTCCACGCCCGCACGCACAGCAGCGCGAGCTCCTTGTCCTTCGCCTCGTGGAAGATCTGGCCGCAGTAGCGCGGGAGCGAGGGGAACAGCATCGACGACAGCACGTGCCCCTGGTTCATATCGGCGACCCGCGCCGCCGGGTCGTAACAACCCAGCCGCATCTCCTCGTAGGTGATCGGCTCGGGGGAGAATTCCTCGCGCTTCTTACCGGCCACGGCGTTGAGGCCGGTGGTGACGATCTGGCGATCCTCGTAGATCCAGAATTCCGACTTGTCCTCCCGGACGATCCGGGGGCCGGTCTCGCGCCACTTCTCCGGCAACCGCTCCTGCCACAGCCGCGCCGGCTCGATGAGATGGTCATCAACCGATATGAACCAGCTGAACGACATGGGATCTCCCAACTCCGGTAACAAAGCGAATACTTACATACAAGGTAGCCCGATGCCGGGGCGGGCGCCAGGGCTGCCGACGATTCGTTGCCCGGTCAACCGGTTCACACGATGACGGTGCGCACGCCCTCGGCCCGGGAGAGCAGCTGCACACCCTTGTTGATCTCGTCGAGCGAAATGCGATGGGTGATCATGGATTCCAGATCCAGGCGCCCCGCCTCGGCCAGCCGGATGAAGCGCGGGAAGTCGCGCAGGATCTGGGCCCCGCCGACCACCGATCCGGCGATCCGCTTGCCGGAGAACACCGTCGAGATCGCGGGCAGCGTCAGTACATCCGCGGTCGAGGGCATGCCGACCAGCGTCACCACACCCTCCACCCGGGCCATATCGATGGCTTGGGTGACGAGTTCGGGACGGCCGACCACCTCGAAGGTGAAGTCGGCGCCGCGCCCGCCGGTCAGCTCCCGTACCTGCGCGACCGGATCGCCGGCCTGCGGGTCGACGGTGTGGGTGGCGCCCACCCCGATGCTCGCGTCCCGGCGGCCGGGCATCGGATCGACGGCGACGATCGTGGCGGCACCGGCGATATGCGCCCCCTGGATGACCGACTGCCCGACCCCGCCGCAGCCGATCACCGCCACCGACGAGCCCGGGGTGACGCCGGCGGTATTCAGTGCGGCCCCGAGGCCCGTGGTCACCCCGCAGCCGAGCAGGGCGAGCTGTTCATCGGCCAGATCGGTCTGCACCGCGACCACCGACGCCTCGTGCACGACCATCGCCTCGGCGAAGGTTCCGCAGCCGCACACCGCAGCGGCACTGCGGCCGTCGGCGAGCCGGAAGCGTTGTCGCCGTTTGACTTCCGCGTTGAGCTCGCAATGGTTCGACATGCCGTTGACACACGACCAGCAGTGCCCGCAGGCCGGTGTCACCGAGGCGAGCACCCGATCGCCCACGCGCACCCGGCGCACCTCGGCGCCCACCTCCTCGACCACCCCACACCCCTCGTGGCCGGGCACGATCGGCAGCGGCAGCGGCGAGAGCCCGTTGATGACGGTGAGGTCGGTATGGCAGATGCCGCTGGCGCTCAGGCGCACCACCACATCGTGGGGGCCGGGTTCCGGCAGGGGCAGATCTTCGATTTCGAGGGGCTGGCCGACCTCGTAGGCGACAACGACTTTCACTGCGTACCTCTGACGATCGATTCGGATGGGCCGCGACTCCCGCCGCCGCGCCCCGCTTGTCAAGCGAGTGCTTACTCATATTAGGAGCGCGACGGGTGTCCCGGCGCCGATTCGCCACACCGGAGCGGCGAGGCCTCCGTCTGCCGCGGAATGCGGCGCGACCTTGACATCCTCTATCGCCGGTGCGAAGTTAGTAACTGTGTGCTCACTTACTCAAGGCACACTTTCCTGACCGCGGGCGATCCCGGAGGTAGCGCAGAGATGGAATACGGGTTGATCGATGCCGACGGGCACTACTACGAGCCCGACGACTGCTTCTCGCGCCACATCGAGTCGCGCTTCGCCGATCGCACCATCCGGGTGGAACGCGGCACGGACGGACTGGGTCGCATCTTCCTGCGCGGGCAGCGCACCTTCATGAGCGTGATGCCCGGCGACTACGCCTCGGCGCCGGGCGCGCTGCAGGGACTGTTCGTCGGCGGCGTCGCCGACGGATTCACCCATCGCGAGGTGGTGACCTCGAAGGACCACCCGGAATTCGCCGAGCGCGGTGCGCGTTTGGCCGTTCTCGACCGGCAGGGCGTGGATGCCACGATCATGTTGCCGACACTGGGTGTGGCCGTGGAGTACGACCTGCGAGACGACATCGAGCTCACCTACGCGAGTCTGCGGGCATTCAACCGCTGGCTCGAGGAGGACTGGGGATACGGCGCCGACGGGCGGCTGTTCGGCGTGCCGATGCTCTCGCTGCTCGATATCGACCAGGCCGTGCGTGAGCTGCACCGGGTACTCGACGCCGGTGCGCGGATGGTGCATCTGTGCCCCGGCCCCATCGCGGGCCGCTCCCCCGCCGACCCGATCTTCGATCCGTTCTGGGCGACCGTCTCCGATGCCGGAATACCGGTGGCCTTCCACGTATCCAACAGCGGCTACCAGCATTTCTACGGCACGCACTGGTCGGAGAACCCGGACAATCCGTCGCATCAGCAATCGCCGCTGCAATGGGCGCTGTGCAATACCGAACGCCCGGTGGTCGACACCTTGATCGCGCTCACCCTGCACAACCTCTTCGGCCGCCACCCGGGTGTGAAGATCGTCTCGATCGAGAACGGCTCGAATTGGCTTCGCCCCCTGTTCAAAACGATCGACAAGGCCGCCGCACTCGGCCGCCGCGGCCCGATGATCGGCGGCAAGTTGCCACCCCGCCCGAGCGAAGCACTGGCCGAACACCTGTGGGTCTGCCCCTTCCCCGAGGACGACGTGCACGACCTGATCGACGCCATCGGCGCCGACCACGTCCTGTTCGGCTCGGACTTCCCCCACCCCGAGGGCCTGCGCGAACCACGCGACTACCTGCCCCGGCTGGAAACCTGCGATCCCGACGTCCGCCACCAGGTTTTGCGCGGCAATACAGCGGGACTACTGGGACTGAACTGAACATCTCCCTGCCACAACGGCAGCCGACACCCAGGCATTGTGGCCGAACCAATCGTGCAAACCCCGCCGCATGACGCGGTTTTCTCCGATTTTTACCGAGGTTTGCACGATCTGTTCGGCCGGCACCCGACCCGACCACATGGGCCAGCCGGTCGCGAACCGATCCCGTCAATCCATCTGGCGCGCGACTTTCGTGGCGAGCAACTCGTCCACCTGAGAGTCGTCGAACCCCAACTCGCGCAGCACTTCCGCGGTGTGCTCGCCGACGCCCGGAATCATCAGGCGGGGCCCCCCGGTCACGTCGGGGCCGGTGCGCAGCAGGGGGCCGATCTGTTCGAAATAGCCCCAGTCGGCGGTCCGATAACCGACGACCCGGCCGAGTTGGTGGTTCACCGGATCGTCCAGGATGGCGTGGCGGAAGCGGTTGCGGTCCATCGGCTCGATGAGTTCGGCGAGGATGCCGAGTTCGCGCAGCCGGCGCACCCAGTCGGCGGCGGGGGCGGTCGCGAAGGTGAATTCGAGTGTCGCCTCGGCCGCGCGGGCGGCGCTGTCGTCGTCGCTGCGGAGCGGGACGTAGTCACCCAAGCCCGAGCTCGGGCCACCGGCGGCGGCAGCGACGAATCCGTCCAGCTTCCACCAGGATTCGGCGTCGGCGACCACGAGTGCGAACCACTCGCTGTCGGAGCCCTCGTAGATTCGATAGCCGGGACCGTACCCGGTCTGCCGCTCGTCCAGTGCCGGGCCGGCGACGAGTTCGCCGTCGCGCACGAAAACACCGCAGTGCATGAGCATTCCGGCGCCGAGCAGACTGGTGATCACTTGCTGACCGCGCTGCTGGGTGGCCCGGGCGTAGAGACCCAGCGCGATGCCGGCGGCGGCGACCCAGCCGCCCGCCATATCGATCGGTATCCAGGTCGCGGCCAGCGGCTCGTTGTCCGCGCCGCCGATCGCCCGCTCGAAACCGGTCAGCGCCTGCATCAAGGCGTCGTTGCCCGGGTAGGCCGCCCGCGGGCCGGTGGCGCCGAAAGCACTGGCGTGGCAGTACACCGCGTTCGGATTCAGGCGTGCCACGGTGTCCGCGTCGATGCCGAGCCGCTCCGCGACGCCGACGCGAAAGTTGTGCAGCACCACATCGGCGCAGGTGAGCAGCTTCCGAAGCACCGGCCGCGACTCGGGAGCGTTGATATCCAATGCGAGACTGCGCTTTCCGCGTTGGCAGGCCGCCACCGCATAGGCGGCGGCCCGCATCGCCTCACCACTCGGTGGCTCCACCTTGATCACATCGGCGCCCAGGTCCGCCAGCACCTCGGCGGCCAGCGGCCCGGCGACGAACGCCGAGAAGTCCACGACGCGTAAGCCCTCGAAAAGCCCTGCGGCAGCGCGCGTTCGCGAGGCGCGAGGCAAACCCGAGGCCGGACGCAGCGGGTGGATCTCGAACGGCGAGCCGATCATCAGATCCTCGTGTCCGCGGTCGGAACGGGTGACGGCCAAACCGGTTGCGGTGGTGTGCGGATCGCGCAGCACCTCCCCCGGCCCGAGCACCGGCTCGCAGGCCACCCCCGCGGCGCGCAGCCGCTCGATCCATTCCTCGCGCGGTCGTGTGGCGAACAACGACGTCCACCGCTGCGCGCGGGCCCGCAGTTTGCCGGTGGTCTGGTCGGTGTAGTAGCCGTCCGGACTGGGTTCGTCGCCGAGGACCTCGATCACCGCCTGATACATGCCCTTACCGCCGAACCACACCTGCAGCAGTTCGCCGTCGGCGCAGCGGTAGAGGAAATTCGGGAAGGTCGAGCCGTGTTCCCAATACGATTCGACTTCGGGCGCGGCGCGTTCGGATCGGCCGATCATGCAGCCGAGGGTGGCCAGCATCCCGTCGTAGAGCGAGGTTTCGCTCCAGCCGCCCGTACCGGTGCCGACGCGGCGATGCAGCAGCGCGAATACCGAGGTGAGCAGCAGGAAGGCAGCCCCCATGCCGGACGCGCGCACCTCGGGGAAGATCGGCCCGGGCCGATGGCCCCGCAATTGCGTGCAGAAGCCGGCCCGCGCCTCGACCAGGAGTCCGAAATCCTCGACCGTTCCGGCTGCGGTGCGACTCGGCCGGCAGCGTGCGTACACGAGCGCGGGATTACTTGCGGCGCACTCAAGAAACCCCAGTCCGCGCGCCTCGACGAGATCCTCCGGACCGTAGACCAGCGCGATATCCGCCGTCCGCAACAACTCGGAAATTTCCGCCGCCTCGCTGGTGGTGAGGATGCGCTTGTCGCGATGCCAGACGCGGCCCCACGGCACCGCGGCGTCGATCGGCGCATCCTCGCCGACCACCCGCACCACACGTGCCCCGAGATCGGCCAGCAGCATTCCCGGCAGCCCAGCGGCCAACCCCAGCCCGAGATCGCTGACCCCCACCGCGATCTCGACCACCGTCAAACCCGTGCAGGGACCTTCGCCACTCATATCAGAGCCCTTTCGAACAACCATCCGACGTCGCCGGGACCGCTGGACAAGCCGGTGAACCGACAGCCGGCGCACTCTGCGCGGGCACCCCCGCCGGAACCGAAACGCCCTCGGCCCCGGCACATTCGGTGTTCATCGCCCGACCCGAACGGGCAGTTCCAATCTCGGCAGCACCTCTTCGGCGGCCAGCCGAACCACGTCCAGCGTGTCCGATCGCGTCGCCGGCGCGATCACGAAATGCCGCACGCCCGCGTCGACGTATTCCTGCAGCCGCACCGCGACCTCGTCGGGTGTACCGGCCGGCGCGATTCGCAGCAGCATGTCGCCCGGTTTGCCGCCGTAGGCGCCACCGAGGAAATCGGCCACCTCGGCGCGGGCGCGGTCACCGTCGCGGCGAATCGAGCAGTACAGATACATCGTCCACTCGAAGTCGGTGAGGTCGCGGCCGATCGTCGCCGCTTCCTGCCGAATCGCGGTGACCGAGCGGGCATACGCCGACGGCGACACGAGATACGGCATCCAGCCGTCGCCCCGGCGCGCGGCGCGACGCATCGCCGGAGCTTTGCGCCCGGACACGATCAACGGCGGGCCGCCGGGTCGCATGGTGGAGCCGTCGGGGTTGCGGACCGGGCGCAGATGCAGATCGCGGAATCGGAAGAACCGGCCCTCGTGATCGACCGGTTCGGCGCGCCACAGTGCGCGCAGCACATCCATCGCCTCGTCGGTGCGGGGGCCGCGTTCGGACAGCGGCACACCGACGGCCTCGAATTCGTGCCGGAACTCCCCGCCGACCCCGAGCCCCACCGACACCCGCCCGCCGGAACGGGCATCCAGATCGGCGAGTTGTTTGGCCACGATCACCGGCGGATAGAGCGGCAGCAGCAGCGTCGCCGTTCCGACCCGGACGCGTTCGGTCCATGCGACCATCAGCGACAGACGGGTGACGGCCTCACCGGTAGGACTCGGCGGCAGGATGTGGCCGCCCTGCCAGACGGATTCGATGGGCAGGCGTTCGGCAGCGGCCAGCCAGTCCCGATCCGGTTCCGGCATCGCGGCTGCCCCGAAGACGATGCGGTCGGCGGACATCCGACTCCTTCGGCGAGCAGTGCGCCGATGCCCGATCGGCACCGACCACACGAAGATAGCAAATGCTCACTTATCATGATAGTGGTTATAGGCAGCAACGACTCGCTCCTGGAGGCCGGATGAACGCGATACCGGGTATCCCGCCGATGGTCACCGAGGAGACCGAGCCCTTCTGGGTAGGGGCCGCCGCCGGCCGTTTGCTGGTCGAACATTGCCCCGCCTGCGGAGCCGATTCCTTCCCGCCCCGGGGCATCTGCCGACGATGCCGGCGCCGCGCACCCGAATTCGTCGAAATCACCGGTCCCGGAACGGTTTACAGCTTCACCGTGAACTATCAGCGCTGGCTGCCCGAGCTCGAGGTCCCCTATGCGATCGTGCTGGTGGAATTCCCCGGCCGCCCCGGCGTGCGGATCCCCGGACGGGTGCGCGGCTGCGCGCCGGACGAGGTGACGATCGGCATGCGGGTCGACGTCGGATTCGAGCCCGGCCCGGGCGGATACGCCGTCCCCAGCTTCCTCGCCCGCGACGACGGGACCGGGGTCACGCGATGAGTACGGACCTGTTCGAGCATCGCGCCGTGATCTCCGGCATCGGTCAATCCGCGATCGCCCGCCGGCTCGACCGCTCCGGCCTGCAGCTGACCCTCGACGCCATCCTCGCCGCCGTCGCCGACGCCGGGCTGACCGTCGACGATATCGACGGCCTCGCCATGTTCCCCGGCGGAGGTGTCGCCAATGTGCCCGGCTACGCCAACGGCAATCTCTACGAGGTCCAGGACGCGCTGCGCATCACGACCCGCTGGCGCCAGGGTCTCGTCGAAGGCATGGCACTGCCGTTCTACGGTCCGGCGCAGGCGATCGCCACAGGCCAGGCCCGCCACGTGGTGATCTGGCGGACCGTGAAGGAGGGCAGCGCCGCCCGCGCCGCCGGTGGGCGCCCGGCCTACGGATCCACCAAACCCGCAGCCGAAGGCCCGCAGGCATGGCTGCTGCCGATCGGGATGCTGTCCCCGGTGTGCCAGATCGCCCCGTTCGCTACCCGCTACATGTACGAATTCGGTCTCACCCGAGCGCAATTGGCGTGGATACCGGTCACCCAGCGCACAAGCGCCGCCCACAATCCCGACGCAGTCTACCGTTCGCCGCTCACCGTCGACGACTATCTGGCCGCGCGGATGATCTCCTCCCCGCTCTGTTTGTTCGACTGCGATGTGCCGGCCGACGGCGCGACCGCGATCGTGGTGTCGGCGGTCGAGACGGCCCGCGATCTACGCGCACCGGTCCGCATCGAGGCGATGGCCGGCGTGGTGGACGGGCGCCCGGCCTGGGACCAGTGGGAGGACATGGGCCGGGTGGGCTACGCGACCGCCGCGGACCTGTGGGCGCGTACCGCGCTGACTCCCGCCGATGTGGACACCGCCCAGCTCTACGACGGTTTCAGCATCGAGGCGGTGTGGTGGCTCGAGGCGATGGGCTTCTGCGGCACCGGCGAGGCCGGGGACTACATCGACGGCGGCAAGCGCATCGCGCTGGGCGGTGAGCTGCCGCTCAACACCTGGGGCGGTCAGCTCTCGGGCGGGCGATTGCACGCCGGATTCGGCCACACCGCCGAGGCGGTGCGGCAGCTGCGCGGCGAGGCGGGCGCGCGGCAGGTCGCCGGCGCCGAGGTCGCGGCGGTGACGAATGTCGGCGGAATCGAGTCCGGCGCAGCGCTTTTGACGCGCTGGTGAGGTAGCAGTACCGGTGACGGCGAAGGAGAGATGATCATGGTGGAGCGTCCGGGCCGCGTGGACGGCAAGGTGGCAATCGTGACGGGTGCGGGATCCACGCCCGGGCCCGGCATCGGCACCGGAAAGGCGACCGCGGTGGCACTGGCACGGGAGGGCGCCGCCGTGCTGCTGGTGGACCGGTATGCCGAGCGCGCCGAACAAACCCTGCGGATGATCGAGGAGGAGGGTGGCAAGGCCGCGGTCTTCGCGGCCGATCTGACCGAGGCCGCGGCGTGCGAGGCCATGGTGCGTACTGCCGTGGACTCCTTCGGCGGACTGGACATCCTCGTCAACAATATCGGCCTGGCCGCGGTCGGCACGGTCGTCGACGTCTCCGAAGCGGACTGGGACCGATCCTTCGACATCAATCTGCGCACCGCGTTCCTCTCCTCGAAGTACGCGGTGCCGGCACTGGCCGAACGCGGCGGCGGATCGATCGTGAACATCTCCTCGATCTCGGCACTGCGCGGCGACGGCACGGTCGCCTACTCCGCGGCCAAGGGCGGCCTGCTCGCGATGACCGTCGATATGGCGTATTCGCACGGCCGCCAAGGGATTCGGGTGAACGCGATCGCGCCCGGGCACATCACGACGCCCATGGTGCTCTCGGTGTCGGCGCCGGGGCCGCGGGCGGAATTCATGAACACCATGCGGTCGGAGGCGGGTCTGCTGGGCACCCCCGGTGACGGCTGGGACGTGGCCTGGGCGGCGACCTTCCTGGCCAGCGACGAGGCCCGCTGGATCACCGGCATCACCCTGCCGGTGGAATCGGGCGTGCTGAGCGTGACGCCGCTGATGATGGCGCCGCACCTGCGCGGGGTCGCGGACCCGGACCGGCCCGAGCCGGGCGAATCCACGCCGCCCGCCCCCGAATCCGGCCACTGAGCCACCGACGCCACCGGGGGCCGATCCCGATCGGGCGCGACAGACGGTTGTACATCACCCTCGCGATCTCTAGAGTAAGTAAGTGAACACTCTCATAGTTGAATAATCTTCCTGGTACAGAAGGAGTTCGGGATGGCTGACCCCGATGGCGCCGGAACCGCCCTGTGTGAGCGATATGCGGTCGCCGATGTCGACTCCCACATCATCGAACCGGCCGACCTGTGGACCTCGCGGATCTCGAAGAAGTGGGGCGATCTGGTTCCGCACGTCCGCTTCCACGAACGGCGGCAAGAGGATTACTGGTACATCGGCGACAAGAAGCTCTACGGCGTAGGCGCTTTCGCACAAGCCAAATGGCCCGAGTTCCCGCCCTCACATCCGAAGAAGCTCTCCGAGGCCTTCCCCGCCGCACTCGACGCCAAGGCGCGGCTCGCCTATATGGACGAGGTCGGCATCTACTACCAGGTGATGTATCCGAATATTCTCGGCTTCCACAGCCACGTCTTCCTGAACCGGATGCCGCACGAGCTGGCCACCGAATGCGTTCGCGCGTACAACGACTGGCTGGTCGAGTGGTGCTCGGCGGATTCGCGCCGGCTGGTTCCGATGATGATGCTGCCGTTCTGGGATATCGACGAATCGGTCACCGAGATGAAGCGGGCCTACGAGATGGGCCACAAAGGTGTGCTGTTCGCCGCTCGCTACGACAAGGTCGGCCTGCCCCGCCTGGTCGAGGACTACTGGGAGCCGCTGCTCGGCCAGGCCCAGGACATGGGACTGTCGATGAACTTCCACGTCGGCTTCCTCAACTCCCCCGACGATCTCAAGGGCGCGGTCGACCAATCGCAGAAGCTCGACTTCACCAAGGAGAGCGCGCTGGTGCTGCTCGGCAATGCGCAGAACATCGCCGAGGTGGTCGTCAGCGGCGTCTGCCATCGCTATCCGAAGCTGAATTTCGTCTCGGTGGAGAACGGCGCCGGCTGGCTGCCCTTCCTGGGCGAGAGTATGGACTGGCAGTGGCTCAACGTCGGTGCGCACCACGAATATCCGGATCGGCTGCTGCCGAGTGAATACATGCGCCGCCAGATCTATGGCATGTACTGGTTCGAAAACCGTTCGCTGCGACCGGTGATCGGCGAACTGGCCGACAATCTGATGTTCGAAACCGATTTCCCGCACGCCACCAGCCTCTCGCCGGGGCCGGCCTCGGAATCACCGAGCCCGCGCGACATCATCGATCGTTCACTGACCGGAATTCCGGAGCAGACGGTCGCGAAAGTCCTGCAGCACACCGCGACCCGGCTCTATCACCTCGATCCGCCGCAGCGGAACCGACCCTGACGACACGACATCGGAGGGCGGCGTGAGCGACCATCGCGGCTCGCGCCGCCGACCGGACGCGGGTGTCCCGCACACGACAGGAGGCGGCGTGACCGATCGGCTGATGTACCGGCGTGAGTTCTACATCGGAGGTAGGTGGGTACCACCTGCCGGCGACGAACGCTTCGCCGTGATCTCACCGTCCACCGAGGAAACCGTCGGCGAGGTGCCGGTGGCCCGCACGGCCGATATCGATCGGGCCGTCGCGGCCGCGCGCACCGCCTTCGACGAGGGCCCGTGGCGCCGGCTGTCGCCCGGCGAGCGCGCCGGCACGCTCGCTCGCGCCGCCGAACTGCTGCGCACACGCGAGGCCGATATCGCGGCCGTGACGGTCGACGAGATCGGCTGTCCGGTCAGCCAATCCAGACAGGCGCAGACCGGTATGGTCGCGGCGCTGTTCGACTATTACGCGGAGCTGATCCGCGACTTCGACTTCGAGCGCATCGTCACCGCCGGTGACCGGTCCGGCCTGGTCACCAGGGAACCGGTCGGCGTCGTCGCGGCCGTGGTGCCGTGGAATGCCCCGGTGACCCTGGCGGCGTGGAAGACCGCGCCGGCACTGGCCGCGGGGTGCACGGTGGTGATCAAACCGCCGCCGGAGTCGCCGCTGAGCAACTTCGTACTGGCCGAGGCGCTGGACGAAGCCGGAATACCCTCCGGCGCAGTCAATATCGTGCCCGGCGATCGAGAGGTCGGCGAGTATCTGGTCACCCATCCGGACACGGACAAGGTGGCCTTCACCGGGTCGACCGCCGCGGGTAAACGCATCATGAGCATGTGCGGTGAACGGGTGAAGCGGGTGTCGCTCGAGCTGGGCGGCAAGTCCGCGGCGGTCGTCACCGACGACGCCGATCTCGCGAACGTCCTGCCCGCGATCGTCAAGGGCGCGATGCATATGTCCGGTCAGGTTTGCGGTGCGCATACCCGGGTCCTGGTGCCGCGCAGCCGTTACGCCGAGGCGGTCGACGCCGCGGCGGCGGCAGCGGCAGCCGTCCGGGTCGGCGATCCCCACGATCCGGCGACCCTGATCGGTCCGCTGGTGGCGCAGCGGCAGCGCACCCGCGTCGAGCACTACATCGCTCTGGCCCGCGACGCCGGTGCGCGGGTGGTCACCGGCGGCGGCCGCCCGGCCGGGCTGCCGCGCGGCTGGTACGTGGAACCGACGATTCTGGCCGGCGTCGACAATGCGATGCGGGTGGCGCGGGAGGAGATCTTCGGTCCCGTGCTGTGCCTGATCCCGCACGACGGCGACGACGACGCCGTGCGTATCGCCAACGATTCGCCCTACGGCCTCTCCGGCGGGGTGTGGTCGGCGGACGCCGAGCGCGGACTGGCGATCGCCAAGCGGCTGCGCACCGGCAGCATCGCGATCAACGGCACCTATCCGCCGTTTCCCCGGGTGCCGTTCGGCGGCTTCAAGGAATCCGGACTCGGTCGCGAACTGGGGCCGGACGGACTGCACAGTTTTCTCGAACCCAGAAGTATCGGACTGCCGGCCGCACTGCGCTCGGATGCCGGAAACTGAACGGCCGCAGCGTCGTTCGGCAGTTGTTGCGCGAAGGAAGTGGTATCCGATGCGAACCGGATCACGGATGTGCGGTGCGGCGTTCGACGGCGAGTCGTTCGTCCGCGCCACGGTCGAATCGGCCGGACCCTGCCCCGCACGCGCGGACTACATCGAAATCTGTTTCTCCACCACCGAGGGTCGCTGGAAGTGGTGCTTCCCGGAACCGGATCCGGCGGACTGCCCGGCGGAGCCGACCACCGACCTCGCCTTCACCCTGGACAACTACGGCGCCCAGGCACATCCGATCGTCGGCGGGCGCATTCAACCGGCGATCCTCAGCGCGGCGGCGCTACCCATGGTGCTCGCCGGGACCCCGGTGCACATCTCCCGGCGCCTCGTGGTCATGTGCCGCTGACCGGCGCGGCGGCACACCGTCGCTCAGCCGGACAGCACTACCTCCCGGGCGGCGAGAAACCACGATCGCTCGAACAGTTCATCGGGCCCGGTCGGGCCGTGCGCGCGGAACCAGTCGATGCGCGTGCGCAGGCCGGTGAGGTCGTCGAAGTAGACCTCGTTCACCGCGTCGTAGGCGGTGCGGGTCGCGGCCACCGGATGGTTCTGCACATAGGCGCGGCCGCGGGCCGAGTCGGGTATCGCCACTGTCGCGGCGCCCGGTCGCCGCACGGTGCCCGCATGTGCGGTCCAGCGTGCCGCGAATTCTTCCGGCGTCAGGTTCGCCGCCCGCACCGCGACCGCCATATGTTTCATTCGAGCGCCGCCGTCGTCCCATCGGTGTCGCAGCCAGTCGCCGCCGCGCAGAACCTGTTCGCGGGCAATCACTTCCGTCGCACGGGCCGGGAGCGTCACCGTCTCGGCGGCATCGTCGCGTCGGGATCGCCACCGGTCGTGGCGCCGCAGATGCCGGATATCGCGAAACCATTCGGCGACCACACCGTCGTGCCGGGCATCCGGCCCGGTCAGATCGGGAAGGACGGTGCAGACCGCCACCCGGACCGGTCGCAGTCCGCTGGGCGCGTCGGCCGCCGCGGCACACAGCAGCGGCCACTGCCGGGCGAAACCGTCGAAGGACAGCTGCGGGGAGCGGGTGGCGAAACGCAGACGTTTGATCACGGCAGCGCCCCGCTCGCCTCGGAAACCGCTCCCTCCGAATGGTGTTCGGCCCGCCATGCCGCAATCCCGGCGCGCCAGCGCTCGATACCGCGTTCCTTGATCGGGCCGTAGCCCTTGATCGTCGCGGCCGAGGCCGCCAACTCCACCTGCCGGTCGTAGGGCACGTCCGCGCCGGCATCGGTGATCTCGGTGACGAGCCGCGCGTACTCCACGATGACGGCGCGTTCGGCGCGCCGGTCGCGGTCCCATCCGAACGGGTCGAACGGTGTGCCACGCAGGCGTTTCATCCGTCGCAGTGCCCGGAAGGCGAGCGAATAGGTCCGGCCCGCCGGCAGCTTCCGCGCCATTCCCAGACGCCGCAGTATCGGCGGGTGCAGGTGGTAGGTCAGCGCGTAGCCGCCGTCGAGCCCGAGTTCGGCGGCCACCGCGTCGTAGTCCGCGGCCAGATGCAAACGCGCGACCTCGTATTCGTCCTTGTAGGTCAGCAGGGCGAACCACGACTCGGCGACCGCGCGGGTCAGTTTCCACTCCCGTGCGGCATCGTCGCGCGCGGCCGCGTAACCGACGAGTTCGAGGTACCGACGCGCACGGCCCACGCTCTGGTAATCGATCACCTGAGCGGTCCGGCGACGCAGCACCTCGCGGAGCTCGGACGGCAGATTACGCTGCGCCACAAGTCTTTCCGCCGATGCAGTGGCCGCCGCCGTCGGCTCGTACCCGCGCGCGGTGGATGCCACGCGCTCGCCCCTCAACGCCGCCGCGACGGCCGCGGGATCGTGCACCAGCCAGCGACCCCAGTCGAACGCGAGCCGGTTGTCCGCCGCCGCCCGGCTGCGCCCCGCCAGCGCCTGCGCCATATGGGCCGCCGTCACCGGCACGCCACCCAGCTGAAAGGCCGCCCCCAGCAACACGACGTTCGCGGGAAGGTGATCGGCGAAGACGCGCTCGGCGACGCGTCGCGCATCGATGACCGAGGTTCGCGGCGCGCCGATCCGATCGGCGATCGCGGCTTCCAATGCCGCCACATCGGGGGCCGCGGTATGGCTCTGCAACATCGCCGCGGTCGGGGTGACGGTCCGGTCGACCACCGCAACGGCCTGCCCCGCACGGGCTTTCGCGAGGTGTTCGGCCGTGGCGGCCTGCAGGATGTCGCCCGACAGGTACAGATCCGCGCCGCCGCCGCTCACCGCCGCCGCACTCAGTCCCGCGCGATCGGCCGCCAGATGCAGATGCGACACCACGGCCCCCGCCTTCTGCGAGAGCCCGGTCTGATCCATCCCGCCGACCACCCAGCCCGCCGCCTCGGCGGCCCGCACCAGGATCCGGTTGGCGGTGACGATTCCGGTGCCGCCGATCCCGGTGAAGTAGATGCTGTAGCGCTCGCCGACCGCCGGCGGCACCGGCTCCGGCAACGATCCCGCCGGAAGTCGCGGCCGCTCACGCGGTGCTCGTTTCCGCCGGCGCCCAGCGGCTTTCGGCTCGATGGTGACGAAGGACGGACAGTCGCCGTCCAGGCAGGTGTAGTCACGATTGCACGAGGAATCGTGGATACGCCGCTTGGTGCCGAATTCGGTGTCCACCGGCAGCACCGACAGGCAGTTGCTCTTCGTGCCGCAGTCGCCACAGCCCTCACAGACCGCCTCGTTGATGACGACCCGGCGGGGCGGCTCCGGCAGCAGACCGCGTTTCCGCAGCCGCCGCGCCTCGGCCGCACACCGCTGGTCGTAGATGATCACCGTCACGCCGGGCACCGTTCGCAGCCGCTGCTGCACCTCGGCCAGCCGATCGCGGCCCAGCACCTTCACGCCCGGCGCCCATCGCGCGCGACGACCGTAGCGGCCGGGATCCTCGGCGCACACCACGATCTCGCGCACCCCCTCGGCCTGCAGTGCCCGGGTGAGGGCGGGCACGTCCCGCAGTCCGGTCACCTCCTGACCGCCGGTCATCGCGACCGCCGCGTTGTAGAGGATCTTGAAGGTGATGTCGGTTCCAGCGGCCACACTCGCGCGAACCGCGAGGATGCCGGAATGGGTCAGGGTGCCGTCACCGAGATTCTGGATCAGATGGGGCGCCGCGACGAACGGTGACAATCCGATCCACGGCACCCCCTCGGCGCCCATCGGCGTCGGCGGCAGCGTCGTCAGGTCGCGGTTACGGGCCTCGAAATACATGATGCCGTGACAGCCGACCCCGCCCCCGACCAGCGCGTCCTCCGGTACGACGGTGGACCGATTGTGCGGGCAGCCGCTGCAGTACGCGGGCGCGCGGGCCGGCGTCACCAGCAGCGGCAGATCGAGCCGAGGCGGCGTCGCCGGGCGCAGCGCCGGAAGAACACGGTCGAGAATGTCGCCCACGGCCTTCGGATCGAGCACACCGGATCCGGGCACCAGGGGCGCACCGTCGCGATCCCGCTTGCCCAGCACCGGAATTCGATGCCGGGCCTCGTGCAGCACCGCGCGCAGTTGCGTCTCGACGAACGGCCGCTTCTCCTCCACCACCAGCAACCGCCGCACCGAATCCGCGAACTCGACGACGGTCTCCTCGACCAGGGGGTAGGTCATGCCCAGCCGCAGGATGCGCACACCCGCCGCGGCGAGATCGGCAATGCGCACTCCGCGCTCCGACAACGCCTGCACCACATCGAAATACGTGGCGCCCGCGCACACGATCCCGAGTTCGGCAGTGTCCGGGCCGACCGTCCGGTCGAGGCCGTTGTGCCGGGCATAGGCGCGGGCCGCGCGCAGCCGATGCTCGTTGATCAGCTCTTCCTGGCCGGGCACCGCATGCGGGCCGATGGTCGCCTGCGGTCGATGCGACCAGGTCCGTCCCGCGATGGTGAGGTGCGGTTCGGCCGGATGATGGCGCGCGAGATCCGTGTCGACCGTGCCGATTCCGTCGGCGACGGCGGTGACGATCTTCAGTCCGACCCAGCATCCGGCATAGCGCGACATCCGGAAGGCGTGGATACCAAGGTCGAGGATGTCCTGCTGATCACCCGGAAACAGCACCGGCATGCCGGCGTCGGCGAAGGTGTACTGGCTGTCGCAGGCCAGGGTGGACGATTTCGCGGCCGGATCGTCACCACAGAACACCACCGCCCCGCCGCCCGGACCGGCCCCCATCGCATTGGCGTGTTTGAGTACGTCACCCGAGCGATCCAGGCCCGGCCCCTTGCCGTACCAGGCGCCCACCACGCCGTCGACACCGTCGTAGGCGAGGGCGGCGCCCATCTGGCTGCCCCAGACCGTGGCCGCCGCCAGCTCCTCATTCAGCCCGGGCCGGTGCACGATGCGATATCGCCGCGGTTCGTGCTGTTCCAGTTCCAGATCGAAACCGCCCAGCGGCGACCCCGGGTATCCGGAAACCATGGTGGCGGTGGTCGTCCCGTCGCGAAGGTCCAGCTCGTGGCGCAGGGCGAGCAGCCGCACCAGCGTCTGTACTCCCGAGAGCACCGGCGTCTGCGCCGTCACGGATAGATCCGGGGGTCGATGTAGGCGACAGCGCCGCCTTTGATCACCGTTCGCAGCTTCGAATGATCCTGCAACACAGTGATATCCACGGTCGGGTCGCCGTCGACGACGATCAGATCGGCCAGCAGTCCGGACCGGATCTCACCGGTGTCCAGACGCGCCGCCGGACCCATGTTGCGGGTGGCGGTGTGGATCGCCTCGATCGGGGACATGTCGATCAACTCGACATAGCGCTGCAGTTCCGCCGCGTAGGTGCCGTGCCGGGTCCACTGATGCCCGAAGTCGCCCCCCGAGAGAATCGGAATACCGGCGGCCTTCAGCTTGTGCAATCCGTCTATCTGAGCGCGTAATTCGTCGCGATAGCCGGACGCGTCGACCCGGTCCCGAGTGATGCCCCATCGCTCTGCCCGGCCCGCGACCACGGCGTACAGATAGTGCAGGCCCGGACATACCCAGACGTCGTCGCGGCGCGCCTCCAGCGCGGTCAGCGCCTCGTCGTCGAGGAAACAGGCGTGATGGATGATGCGGACGCCGGTGCGCGCGGCCATCGCCACACTGGCCGCACCGCGGGCGTGCACCGTGACGAAGGCGCCGTAGCGGTCCGCGACTTCCACTGCGGCCGAGAGCATCTCGTCGTTCATATAGACGTCCTCGGACGGATGCTCGGGCACCACGCCGTCGCCGGAGATGAACAGTTTGAGCGACCGCACGCCACTGTCGCACTGCCGGGCGACGACCTCGCGGATATCGCGGACCCCGTCCACGACCTCCATCAGGCCGCCCTCTTCGCCGCCGAGGCCCCCGCGCTCGGCGATCATCGCCCCGCAGGGAATCAGGCGCGGCCCCGCGATCAGACCCCGCTCCACCGCATCGTGGATGAGCAGATCGTCCTGCGGCTGGGTGGCTCCGGCACCGATCAGCAGCGTGTAACCGCTGTGCAGATAGGTTTTCGCCACGGCGGCGACGTCGAGGATGTGCCGCGCCGGCGGTGCCGCCGCGACGGCCGCGTGGTCGAAGACGAAATCCAGCGGCCAGCTGATATGTGTGTGCGCGTCACCCAGACCTGGCAACACCGTGGCGTCGCGCAGATCCACCACCCGCACGGCTCCCGGATCGACCGCGATGTCCGCACCGATCGAGACCTCGGCGATCCGATCCCCCTCGATCAGCACCGATCCCGGGCGCGGGCGTTCGGCGAGATCACCACCGCAGGTCAGGATCCGCCCATTGGTCAGCAGCATTCGCTCCGTCATCAGCGACCTCCAGTACTGAGCGAGTACTTACTTTATCACCGTAGGACCGTCACGAGAGTCGAATTCTTACTTTCGAGAATCATCCATCCACCCGTCAGCGCGCGCAACGGAATCCCGCGATGGGTACTTGTCGATCCCCCACCGGCGGCGTCGCAGCTGTCACCATGGTCTGCGGGACCCCCGCCGTCCCCACCGAGTCGAATCAGAGGAGCGTGATCGCATGCCCGCCGAAACCCCGGCGACCGAATCCGTGGATGCCGTCGTCATCGGCATGGGGCCCGGCGGCGAGGCCGTGGCGACCGAATTGGCGCGCGCCGGACTCGCGGTGGTGGGCGTCGAAGGCCGGTTGCTGGGCGGCGAATGCCCCTACTACGCCTGTGTGCCGACCAAGATGATGGTGCGCGCCGCCGAGACCCTGGCCGAGGCGCGCCGGGTCGGCACCCTCGCGGGAAGTGCCCAGGTGCATACGGATTGGGCGCCGGTGGCGAAGCGGATCCGCGACGAGGCGACCGACAACTGGGACGACAAGGTCGCGGTCGAACGATTCGAATCCGCCGGCGGCACCTTCGTGCGGGGCTGGGGGCGCATCACCGGTCCAGGCCAGGTCCGCGTCGATACCGCCGACGGACCGCGCGACTTCCGCGCCCTGCGGGCAATCGTGCTGAATCCCGGCACCGCCCCGTCCGTACCGCCGATCGAGGGTCTGGCCGACACCCCGTACTGGACCAATCGCGAGGCGGTGACCACCACCGAGGCGCCGGAATCGCTGATCGTGCTCGGCGGCGGACCGGTCGGCGCGGAATTCGCCCAGATCTTCTCGCGGTTCGGCGCCGAGGTGACGATGGTCGTGCGCAGCCGGCTGCTCCCGCGCGCCGAGCCCGAGGCTGCCGACCTGCTCGCGAAAGTCTTTGCCGAAGAGAGTATTTCGGTCCGAACCGGCGTCGAGGCCACCCGCATCGACCACGACGGCAGCTATTTCACCGTGCGGCTGAGCAACGGTGATCCGATCCGCGCCCAGCGCCTGCTGGTCGCCGCCGGCCGCTACACCGATCTGTCCGCACTTGGCGTCGGCGCCATCGGCCTGGACGAACAGGCGCACGGCATCCGGGTCGACGACCGGCTGCGCGCCGCCGAGGGGGTCTGGGCGATCGGGGACGTCACCGGACACGGCGCCTTTACCCACATGTCCATGTACCAGGCGCGCATCGCCGCCGCGGACATCCTCGGCTCCCTTACCGAACCCGCGCAGTATCACGCGGTTCCCAATGTCACCTTCACCGAACCGGAGGTGGGCGCGGTCGGGATGACGGAGTCGCAGGCCCGCGACGCCGGACTGAGCGTCTGGACCGGACGGGCCGAGGTCCCGGATTCGACCCGCGGCTGGATTCACGGGCCCGGCAACGCCGGATTCGTGAAGCTGGTCGCCGACGCCGATCGCGGCATTCTGGTCGGCGCCACCTCGGTCGGCCCGGTCGGTGGCGAGGTGCTGAGCGCCCTGGCCGTCGCGGTGCACGCCCGGGTGCCGGTCACCACGCTGCGGGAAATGATCTACGCCTACCCCACCTTCCACCGCGCGATCGAGGCCGCCCTCGCCGACCTCGGCTAGTACGGCCCATCTCGCGGAACCGGACGCGACGACGCGGATTCGGCCGCATAATCGGCCCATGGCCGATGCCGACGACGTCCGGCGAATTGCGCTGGGACTACCCGAGTCCACCGAAGCGCCGCATTTCGACATGCCGTCGTTCCGCGTCCACAAGGCGATCTTCGCGACCCTGCCCGACCCCACGCACGCCCACGTGATGGCGAGTGAAGCCGATATCCGGGAGGCCGTGGCGGAATATCCGGACTGCTGCACGGAGAAGTGGTGGGGCAAGCGCCTGTCGGCGGTCCGCGTCGACCTCGGCGCCGCCGACACCGGCCTACTGAGCGAATTGCTCACCGACGCCTGGCGACACAAGGCGCCGCGCACCCTGGTGCGCGCCTTCGACGCGGCTTCCGGATAGCCCGCATCGTCTGGTCCGCATCGTCGCCGAGCCGCTACCACTGGAGGAAAAATGCTGTCGCTGCAAGAGATTTCGGATCGGATCGAGATCGAGGATCTGATGGTCCGATACTCCCATGCCGTGGACACCCAGCAGTGGGATCTGCTCGACGACGTCTTCACCGCCGACGCGCAGATCGACTACTCGGCCATGGGCGGCGCCAGCGGGGGCCTGCCCGAGATCAAGAAGTTCCTCGCCACGGTGATGCCGAACTTTCCCGCCTTCCAGCATCTGATCAGCAATTCCTCCATCACCGTCGACGGCGATACCGCCACCGGCCGCACCATGTGCCACAACCCGATGCTCGTCGGCGAAGCGGAGGGCAAGCAGAACCTCATGCTGTGCGGCCTGTGGTACCTGGATACCTTCACCCGCGTGGACGGCGCCTGGCGGATCGCGCGGCGGGTCGAGGAGAAGAGCTACATGTTCCTGGCCGCCAGCCCCGGCTCCCAGTAAACGCCTCTATATAACCTGTTACTGTTCGCGCGTGCGGCTCGACATTTCCCCACCGTTGCAGCGCTGTTCGCCGAACCACCGCTGGGCGCGGGCTCCCCACAGGGCGGACGCGTGATCGCCGATTTCACCGAGCACTGGCTGCTCTACTGCTCGATTCCGGTGATCGCCGCCTTCATCGGCTGGACCACCAAACTCGTCGCCGTCGAAATGCTGTGCCGTCCGTTGGAATTCCGCGGCATCCCACCCTGGTTCGGGTGGCAGGGCGTGATTCCGAAGGCGGCGCCGAGGATGGCGACGATCGCGGTGGACCTGATGTTCTCGCGGCTGATCGATCCGCAGGAGATCCTCGGCCGCATCGACGTCGCCGAGCTCACCACCACCCTGCGCGAACCGCTCGACGACGCCGTCGCGCACACCGTCGACGAGTTGATGATGCGCTACGAACCGCGGCTGTGGGTGACCATGCCGCAGTTCGCCCGCGAGGCGATGATCCGCCGGGTCCAGCGCGATGTCCCCGACCTCATCGACGAGATCGTCACCGACCTGCGGACCAATCTCGACCAGATCATGGATCTGCGGTCCATCGCCATCGACACCCTGGTCAACGACAAGGCGCTGCTGGTGGAGATGGTGCGCCGGGTGGGCCATCACGAACTGCGCTTCATCGTGCGCTCCGGCCTGTTGTTCGGCACCCTGCTGGGCTTCGTCCAGATGATCACCTGGGCCTTCACCCACTCCTCGTGGCTGATGCCGCTGTTCGGCGGATTCACCGGCCTGGTCACCGACTGGCTGGCGTTGCAGATGATCTTCCGACCTGTGCGGCCGTGGCGGATCTTCGGCCGCATCGGCTGGCAGGGGCTGTTCCACAAGCGCCGCGAACAGGTCTGCGTCGACTACGGCGACCTGATCGCCACCGAAATCCTCACCCCGGCCAAGATGCTCGAGGCGGTCCTCAACGGCGAGCGCTCGGACCGGCTGGCCTCGATTCTGGCGCGACGGATGGACGAATTCATCGATACGCAGTCCGCACCCGCGCGACCGCTGGTGATGCTGGTCGCCGGCGATTCCATCACCCGGGTCAAACGCGAGATCGTGCCCGAGATGCTGGCCTACATCCGCAGTGCCGCAGCCGGATTCGAAGATCACGCGATGCGCACGCTGGATCTGCGCAGTCTGGTGATCGAGAAGACCCGCCAGCTCACCGACGACGAATACGAAGGGTTGCTGCGCCCGGCGTTCAAACAGGACGAGTGGAAACTGGTCGCCATCGGCGGTGTGCTCGGCTTTCTGGTGGGTGAACTGCAGGTGCACCTGCTGCTCAGCTGAGGCCATCTACGCAGCGCGCTGACCTGCGGATTCGCGGTTGCGCGCCGCCATCGGCTATTGTTTTTCTCGCACCGCCGCGAGGCGGGATGCGGATGTAGCGCAGTTGGTAGCGCATCACCTTGCCAAGGTGAGGGTCGCGGGTTCGAATCCCGTCATCCGCTCCACGAAAGTACCGGACCGGTAGCGTCGAGCCATCCTGCTCGCAGCCGAAGTCCACTTCCTTCTCTCGTTCCGTCACGGGGTTATCGAAAGTCCCGATCCCGACAAGCTCCCAGCAGCGGGCAGTCGACCACAGCCTGTCGGCGACATCGATTCGTAAAATCCTGTGCGCGTTCCGCATTCGACTCCGCCGGGGCACCACTCACTGCCCGGCCGTCGTCTCGGCGAGACCGCGATGTTGCTCGTAGCATCCACCTCAGGAAGGACGCATGTCCACCACTACCGAATCCGCGCTGGACGATCTGTATGCGGCCATCGAGAAATCCGCGCGGCTGGCGAACGTCGCCTGCACTCCGGACGCTGTGTGGCCGCTCCTGAACGCATACGGCCCGATGCTCACGCAATCGGTGATCTCTTTCCGGGTGGTCACCCAAGCCCGTCGCTCGGGCGACCTCGACTATCGCTTTCTCACGCTGCCGAAAGACATCGACCCGTACGACATCGCGCGTTCGAACGGGCTGATCCCGGAGACCGATCATCCGATCGGCTCACTGCTGGACCAGGTCCGCACGCGCTTCCCCGTGGACAGCTACGGCATCGACATCGGTGTGGCCGGCGGCTTCAAGAAGATCTGGCCGTTCTTTCCCGCGGACGGCGTGCAGAACGTGCCGGAACTCGCCGCACTCCCCTCCATGCCGGCCGGTCTCGCCGACCACGCCGATATGTTCGCCCGGCACGGCCTGGCGGACAAGGTCGGCCTCCTCGGCATCGACTACCACGACAAGACGATGAACGTGTACTTCCCCGGGCTCACCGCCGACCACTTCGCACCCGACGCCATCGCGTCTCTGCATCGGGATGCCGGATTCCCGGAACCCAGCGCGCAATTCCTCTCGCTCACCGCGAAGGCATTCGACATATACGCCACGTTCAGCTGGGAATCGTCGCGGATCGAGCGCCTGTGCTTCCCGGTCATCACACCCGACCCGGCCGCCCTCCCCGTCCCGATCGACCCGCACTTCCTGGAACTCGCCGACCAGGTCCCCTACGCCACGAACGACCGGCGATACACCTATGCCGCCACCTCGTCGCCCGAGGGCGAGTCCTACAAATTCAGCTGGTTCTACCAGTGGCAGCCCAGGATTTTGGACAAGATGAAGACATCCGATTCGTAACCGCTCGCGGCACACGAATGTGCGGGACCGGGCCCCGCAGCGGAAACCCGGCCCCGCGGTCGGCTACCGGGTGTGGGTCGGCAGCTGACGGTCCGATCCCCCTATGTGCGCCCGCCGCAGACGATGTCGACAGCGCGCGCGAGGATGTCTAGGCCGTGATCCAACTCGGAATCCGTAATGGTCAGCGGTGGAAGCAGTTTCACCACCTCGTCGTTGGCGCCCGAGGTTTCCACGAGCAATCCCTCCTCGAAGGCGACCCGGCTCACCTTGCCCGCCTCGGAGGCGTCGTCGAAGACCAGGCCGTGCACCAGACCGCGGCCCCGCGTGGACAATCCGCCCACCGCATCCGCCACCCGCGCCAAGGCGGTGCGCACCCGCTCACCGCGGGCCAGCGTGGAGAGCTCGAGCCGGTCGTCACGCCAGTACTCCTCCAGCGCCACCCGCGCCGTGACGAACGCGGGATTGTTACCGCGGAAGGTGCCGTTGTGCTCACCGGGCGCCCACTGGTCGAGCTCGCGTTTCATCAGCACCAGCGCCATCGGCAGGCCGTAGCCGCCGATCGACTTCGAGAGCGTGACGATATCCGGGGTGATGCCCGCGGTCTCGAAGGAGAAGAACGGTCCGGTCCGCCCGTAGCCCATCTGCACATCGTCGACGATCAGCAGAATTCCGCGCGTCGCGACCAGCTCCGCGAGCCGGCGCAACCACTCCGCGCCGGCGATGTTCACCCCGCCCTCGCCCTGCACCGTCTCCACGATCACGGCCGCCGGTTTGTCCACCCCCGAGGACGTGTCGTCGAGCATCCGCTCGATCCACGCCAATTCGTCCGCACCACCCAGGTAGCCGTCGTAGGGCATCGGATGGACATGCGGCAGCGGCACGCCGGCCCCCGCCCGCTTGGCGGCGTTACCGGTCACGGCCAGCGCACCCAGCGTCATACCGTGAAAGGCGTTGGTGAAATTCACCACGTTGCTGCGCCCGGTGATCTTGCGGGCCAGCTTCAGCGCCGCCTCCACCGCGTTCGCCCCGGTCGGGCCGGGGAATTGCACCTTGTAGTCGAGCCCGCGCGGGACGAGGATCAGATCGCGCACCGCCTCGAGCAGATCACGCTTGGCGACCGTCGACATATCCAAGCCGTGAATGAGCCCGTCGCGGGACAGATAGTCCAGCAGGGCCGCCTTCAGGATCGGATTGTTGTGCCCGTAGTTGAGCGCGCCGGCTCCGGCGAAGAAGTCGAGGTATTCACGACCCTGCTCGTCACGGAGCCAGGCGCCGCGGGCGGTGTCGAAGACCGTCGGCCAGACCCGGCAGTATCCACGCACATCCGATTCCAGCGTTTCGAAAACGGTGGTCATAGGCGGTCCTCAGGGGCGGGAGCCACCGCGGCGACCCCAGTGTGAAACATGACTGTTTCTAACACTGCGATGGAGGTCGCGGCAAGGTTTTGCGCGAATCCACATCGACCCCGGCAACGGCCGGGACATCGCCCGGCGTGCCGCGACAGACGGGGCCGGCAACCGTCGAGCATCCGAGCACGCCCGGCCGTCGGGTGCGACGACCATACCGACCGCCCGGACTTCCCCACTCCGGTTCTTCGAAATTCGCTCGCCGGGTGAGCGACCACGTCGTATTCTGGACGACTTGTGCGCGCACTCTCGGGGGTTTATTCACGTCTGTTCGGCGCCGGCTTCAGGCGCCAATGGAATTACCGGTCGGCCGTCTTCGCGGGCCTGGCCGCCAATGTCGTATTCGGCCTGATCCGCGCCGCGGTGATGATCGCGGCGGCGCGCTCCACACCGGGCTTCGGCGGCTACACCGGTGCGTCGATCGGCGCCTACGTGTGGTTGTCGCAGGCCATGCTGGGCGCCCTGCGGGTGATGGGGCCGCCGCACGATATCGCGGAGCGGGTACGCACCGGCGATGTCGCGGTCGATCTGCAACGCCCCATCGATATCCAATTCTTCTATCTGGCAACCGATCTCGGCGGTTCGGCGTGCACACTGGCACTGCGCGGCCTGCCCTCCATCGCCACGGGTCTGATCACGGCGCAACTGGTGTTGCCCGGCACCTTCGCGCCGTATCTGCTCGGCGCCGTCAGTGTCGTTGCGGCCGTGACGCTTTCACTGCTGCTGTTGTTCTCGGTGAGCCTGCTGGGATTCTGGCTGATCGAGACGCGCGGGGTCAGAATGCTCTACCAGATCCTGTCCACGTTCCTCGCCGGTCTCTACGTACCCATCCACCTGTTTCCGGCGCCGTTGGCCGCTGCCGCACAATTGACCCCGTTTCCCTGGCTGCTCCAGGGGCCGGTCGACGTGATGTCCGGTCGCGCAACGGGTTCGGCGGCCTGGGCGGTGATCGGCATGCAGGTGCTGTGGATCGTGATCGCGATCGGCATCGGCCGGGCTCTGATCGCGGCGGGCCGCCGCAAACTGGAGGTGCAGGGTGGCTGAGCTCGCACCGTACGGCAGCCGGCTCACACCCTATGTGGCCGTGCTGCGCTCGCGGATGCGCTCACAGCGCGCCTATCCGCTGTCGTTCGCCACCGACCTGTTCTCCTCCCTGCTGATCGGCGTGGTCGAATTCGCCGAAATGTGGTTGATCTACCACAACGTCACCGCCCTGGGCGGGCTGAACTCGACTCAGATGCTGCTGCTGTTCGGCCTGTCCAATTTGAGCTTCGCGCTCGCGCAGATCGCCGTCGGCCACACCGACACCCTGGCGACCTACATTCGGCTGGGCACCCTCGACGCCTTCCATCTGCGACCCCAGCCCCTGCTGCTCCAGCTGATCACCAGCGATGTGTCGCTGCGGCGGCTGTCGCGGGCCACCGTCGCGGCGGTGGTCCTGACCGCCGGCCTGATCGGCAACGATATCGAGTGGAGCCCAGCGCATATCGCGCTCGCGGTGAGCAGCGTAGTGAGCGGGATCGCCATCTTCGCCGGACTGTTCGTCTGCGCCGCGGGCCTGCAATTCCACCTGGTGGACGGCTCGGAGCTCACCAACAGCTTCACCTACGGCGGATCCTTCGCCGCCCAGCAGCCGAGTTCGGTGTTCTCCGGACCGCTGCGGGCGCTGTTCGGATTCGCGATCCCGGTGTCGTTCGTCGCCTATCTGCCCACGATCGCCCTGCTCGGCCTGCCCGGACCGCGGTGGCTGCCCGCCGAGCTCGCCTGGTTCGGACCTTTTGCGGCACTGTGGGTTTGGATAATGGCTTCGACGCTGTGGCGCATCGGGGTACGCCACTATCAGGGAGGGGGCGGATGAACACCGTCGAAGTATCGGAACTGACCAGACAATTCGTGCTCCGGCGCAGTGCGCGGGGCCGCCGCAGACGCGTGCGCGAGGTGCTGACCGCCGTGGATTCGATGAGCTTTCGCATCGAATCCGGTTCGGCGGTCGGCTATATCGGCGCCAACGGAGCCGGCAAATCCACCACGATCAAGATGCTCACCGGCATCCTGGTGCCGACCTCGGGCACGGTACGCACCTGCGGACTGGATCCGGTGCGCCGGCGGCGCGAACTGGCCGGCCGGATCGGCGTGGTGTTCGGACAGCGGTCACAGCTGTGGTGGGATCTGCCGCTGCGCGAATCGTTCACCATCCTGGCCGCGATCCATCGCCTGGAACCGGCCGCGGCCCGCCGCCGCACGGACGAACTCGTCGAACAGCTCGAGATGGCGCACACCCTCGACACCCCGGTCCGTCAGCTCTCCCTCGGTCAGCGCATGCGCGCCGAAATCGCCGCGGCGCTGCTGCATCGCCCGGAGCTGCTGATTCTCGACGAGCCGACCATCGGACTGGACGTACTGTCCAAACAGCGGCTGCGGGAGTTCCTGCGCCGGGAACGGGCGGACAGCGGCACCACCCTGCTGCTCACCACCCACGATATGGGCGATATCGAGCGCCTCTGTGAACGGGTGCTGGTGGTCGACCACGGCCGTCTCGCCTACGACGGCACGCTGCCGGGACTGGCGCGCACCGTCGGCGCGCGGCGCGTCCTGGTCGTCGATCTGGCCCGGCCCAGCGCCGATCTCACCGACCTCGCGGGGGCGACACTGCTGGCGGCCGAGGCCGACGGCATGCGGCAGCGGCTGGCATTCGATCCCGAAATCTCCACCGCCGCCCAGCTTCTCGCCGCCATCTCGAACCGGGTCGAGGTGCGCGACCTGTCCATCGAGGAACCCGATATCGAGGATGTGGTGCGCCGCATCTACTCCGCCGGAGACGGCACCGCCCCGGCGCCGTCGGACGCCGGGGCGGTTGCCCGGGGCGCGATCCCCGGGGACGAGGCGGAATCAGCCGCCGAACGACCCGGTGAACAGGGTGTTCAGAACGCCGCTGAGGGCGGCGCTGCCGGTGTCGAGAATGCCGTTCAGCGCGGCGCTACCGGTGTCGATGATGACCGGAATCATGCTTCTACCTCTCTCTAGGGGGGCATAGGCCGTCGATGCCCTTGCCGGGCGATCGACCAGACCCACCCTGCTGGCCGGAACTTAATCGCCGCTGGCCGGTAGCTGAGAGGGACGTAAGAGCCGCTGTGTGGAGTGTCTCCGTAACGAAAACGATTGCGGTGCCGATGGCAAATCGACTCTAGCGCTTGTCGTCTGGGCGATTGCTGTCCGACGAGTACAAGCTGACCTCACCGCCCTCGCCGAGAAATGCGTTGACCAGCATGATCCGCTCGGCCTGCATGGCGTCGGCGTCCGGTGCGGCGGTGGTGATCGAAATCTGCGGAATGGCAGCCCAGTTCACGACATAGCGCTCGGGCGGACCTTCCGCGCCGGAGACGTGCGCGAGGCGAAAGACCGAGACTGTCCGACGTTCCATCAGATCTCGCACCACCTCGGCGATTCGCTCGGGATCTTCGAGAGCGAACAGGAAGCCGAAGGTCAGCTCCGGCGAAGAGACATAGGCGGGCACAAATCTTCAGGCTAGCCACCCGTGACCGGTCGCGCAGGCGCCGCGCCGCCGATGGTGGATCTTCGCGATCATGTGATCCCGGCGTGATGCGTATAACGATTGTCCGGCACCTTGGGTGTTCCGCGCGTCAACCGTTGCATGCCAAGTCAGGACACGCTTTCCTGAATATGTCCCCGCATTCGGACACGTCTTTCGCATCGTCGCGGATATCCCGGTTCGTACACCCGTGAGCAGTGCGACCGAACAGCCGGAGTCCGATTCCGCGGGACTACGCCGGAGCCGAGGGGAGCCCCTCCCCGAAACCTCCTCGGCCCTGGCGTAACCAGATTCCGACCGCTGAGACGAGGGTGGGAGACGATGGCGACCGCATACGCCGGTGACAACGACGCGACCGGCGCACTTCCGTCGGTATCCGCACTACTGCGCGCATTCCGGTCCACGACGCCACCGCCCGGCGACCATCCGGTGCTGGAGGCGGCCCGGCAGCTGGTCCACTGCCACGAACTACGCCGGCACGCCTACCGGGAGGCGCAGGCGCCGAAGGCGTCGAGCGCGCGCGTGGCCGGCGCCAGCCGCCTGGTCGACCACATCGATCGCGAACGCACCCGGCTAGTCGAATGCATCGACGTCTGGGTGGCCGACAACATCGCGCACCGCGAGGGCGCCTCGCTGCATACCGAAACCCTCGGTGCGGTCATCGACCGGATGGCCGGAAAATGGGTCGCCGCCCATCATGCGCTCGGACTGCCCGCCTCGAACCATCCGACGGACGAACTCCCCGCCTCCACACCGGACGGCGAGGCACACCTGCACTGGGTGCGCCTCGCCGAACTGGCCGACGGCTACAAGGATCTGATCACCGATATCGCCGAACACCGGCGTCGGCTGCCGGTGTTCTGACTCCGCTCAGTGCTTCGGATCGACGATTTCCACATCGGCATCGATGATGGGTTGGGCCGCATTCACATTCGCCGCCGAGTCGGGCTCGTCGATCAACACATCCGGTTCGTCGCGACCGGTGTTCACCCCGGCCGCCGCCTCCCGATCACGGTGCGCCGCGGCCGCGGCCTCCCGCATTTCGATGGCGTCGGTGATCCAGTCACCGATTTCGCGCGTCACTTCCGAGACCGTGCCGGTAATGATCGTTGCGATATTGCCGACGTGTCGTGCCCCGGAGGATGTCAGCTCCTGGATCAGATCCTTGTTGCTCTCGAATTTTCCGATCATCTACCCGCCCACCTCGCTCGGCTCGACCTGCCGCTCTCGCATCACGATAACACCAGGCTGCGAGCCTTTCCCGACGATGGCCGGGGGAAGGGCGAGCGTGCAGATCTTGAGCCAGACCGAGCCGACCTGTTTGCTGAGCCGGCCGGTGTTGTAGGGCAGGCCGTACTTCTCGCACAGTGCGCGCACCTCGGGTGCGATCTCCGGATAGCGGTTGGCCGGCAGGTCCGGGAACAGGTGGTGTTCGATCTGGTGGGACAGGTTGCCCGACAGGATGTGGAACAGTTTGCTGCCGCTGATGTTGGCCGAGCCGAGCATCTGCCGCACGTACCACTCGCCGCGCGTCTCGTTCTCGGTCTCCTCTTCGGTGAACGTCTGTACGCCCGACGGGAAGTGTCCGCAGAAGATGATCGAGTACGCCCAGACGTTGCGCACCAGGTTGGCGGTCACGTTGCCGGCCAAAGTGGAGACGAACAGCGGGCCGCTCAGCAGCGGGAAGACGATGTAGTCCTTGAGCACCTGCCGGCCCGCCTTGCGGATCTGCCCCTTGGCCAGGCGCTTGATATCCGACCACTTCCGCTTGCCCTTGACGATGTTGTCGGCCTCGAGGTCGTGCAGCATCACGCCCCACTCGAACAACAGCATCAGCGCCAGCGCGTACACCGGGTTGCCCAGGTAGTACGGGTTCCACTGCTGGCCCTCGTCGATGCGCAGCACGCCGTAGCCGATGTCACGGTCACGACCGTGGATGTTGGTGTAGGTGTGGTGCATGTAGTTGTGCGAATGCTTCCACTGATCGGCCGGGCACACCGTATCCCATTCGAACACACGGGAATTGAGGCCGGGTTCGCGCATCCAGTCCCACTGGCCGTGCATGACGTTGTGGCCGATCTCCATATTGTCCAGAATCTTGGACAGGCTCAGCGCCGCCACTCCGGCCAGCCAGAACGGCGGCAGGAAGCCCAGGTACATCAGGCCGCGCCCGGCGATCTCGAACCCGCGCTGCGCCTTGATGATCGAGTAGATGTATTCGCGATCGCGCTCCCCCAGATCAGCGGTGATGCGGTCGCGCAGCGCGTCCAGCTCGCGGCCGATCTCGGCGACCTGTTCCGGCGACAGGACCAGCGGTCCGTTCTCGGTTTCGGTGAGTATGGTCATGACGGTTCTCCCCTTTCAGATTTCGATGTCGACGTCGCCGACCGCGGCGCTGATGCACAGCTGGATCGGCTGGTCGGGATCGCTGTCCACTTCGCCACTGCGCAGATTGCGGGTGCATCCGGACCGCTTGACCGCCGTGCAGGAGAAGCAGATACCCATCCGGCACCCGAACTCCGGCGTCAATCCGGCCGATTCGGCCTGTTCGAGCAGGCTCGCACCGGTGTTCTCCGACTGCTTGCCGCTCACCGAGAAGGTGGTGACGCCCTCGACGTCGGTGGTGTCGGCCGGCGCGGCGGTGAGGACGAATTCCTCACTGTGCAGCCGGTCGTCGAGGCCCTCGGCCTGATAGATGCGGCGCACGGACTCCATCAGCGGCGGCGGGCCGCAGACGTAGGTCTGAGCGGTCGCGAAGAACGGCGCGATGCGCGACAGTTCGTCGTAGTCGAGGAACTTCGCGCCGGGCACGGTCGCGCAGCTCCACGGTGCGCCGTCCAGCCGCTCGGACCGGGCCAGTTCCGGATAACCCAGCACGATGTCGACGTTGTCGTGGCGGCGGGCGATATCGGCGAGCAGGTCCCGGTGCGGCACCTCCTGGGGGGAGCGGGCGTAGTGCAGGAACACCACGTCACCGCGGTACCCCTCGGCCACCAGGGTGGACAGCATCGACAGCACCGGCGTGATGCCGCTGCCTCCGCTGATCAGCACCACCTTGTCCGGTCGCCGCTCCGGCAGCCGGAACACACCGGACGCGGGCGCCAGGTCCACGACCATGCCCCGCTTCGCGTGCCGGTGCAGATACTGCGACACCAGCCCCTCCGGATGCGCCTTCACGGTCAGCGTGAGGGTGCGGCGCGGGCCGGCCTCGGCATCGATCGGCGAATAGCAGCGGGTGTGTTTCACTCCGTCGATCAGCACGCCCACCTGCACGAACTGACCGGCCTCGTGCCCGGCCCACTGCCGCGTCGGACGGAGTGTGAGGGTCACCGAACCGGGCACCGACCGATCCACGCCGATGATCTCGGCCCGCATATCGCGCAGCGTCAGTGTCGGTCGCACCAACTCCAGATACCGGTCGAGCGGGTGCGGCGAGGTCAGTGTCTGGACCAGATCGAGCAGTCCCACCATGCGGTTCTCCCCAGCCTTCGTCTGTTGATCATGTGCACCTTTTTCGGTGCACATCTGTACACTGAACTAGTGTGCCTGGCGGTACCGCAATAGTTCAACCTGCATCTGATGTGACCGATGCAACATCTCCATGAATGGACCAATCGTGAACGGATGTATGCTCAGCGAGATGAGCGAGCAGGCCGAAACCCGAGTCGAGCGCAAGGAGCGCACGCGGCGAGCACTGCTGGACGGCACGCTGGCCCTGGCTGCCGAGCGCGGATTCGCGGCGCTGAGCCTGCGTGAGATCGCCCGCTCGGCCGGGATCGTGCCCACCGCCTTCTATCGCCACTTCGATTCCCTCGACGAATTGGGAACCGCCCTGGTCGACGAGGGCGTGCGACAGCTGCGCCTGGCGCTGCGGCACTTGCGCCGCACCCCGGACGCACGCCTGGCCGAAACGGTGCGATTCGTCTTCGCTCAGATCGCCGGCCGCGAGGACCTCTACGGCTTCCTCATCCGCGAACGCCACGGAGGCGCACCAGCGCTACGCTCCGCGATAGCCTCCGAAATGCAGTTGATCACAAGGGAATTGGTGGTCGACATGTCGCGGATTCCGGCGCTGGACGCATGGCCGACCGATGATCTGGAACTGGCTGCCGACCTGATCGTCTCCACCGTCGCCGACCACATCGCCGACTTCGTCGCCGTCCCCTTGCGCGACCGCCCGCAACTCGTCGATCGCACCGTCGGCCAAGTGCGGATGATTGCCCTGGGCATGGCCGCCTGGAAACCGCATACCGCCTGAGCGCCCCTCGGACAGAAGGACGCCCCGCGGACCTCGCGGTCGCGCGAGGCGCCCTTCCCGTATCCGAGATAGTGCAGAGCACCGCGGGTGATGATACAGAAAACTGCACGTCCTCACAGGATTCTCGCAGTTCCGGCTCCCCTGGCCGGGAATATGCACCACGTTGCATAGTACAGCGGGTATCGGTTAACCTCACCGCATGGCCCTCGAACACGCACTGCTGGTATCGCTGAGCGAGCGGGCCGGTTCGGGGTACGAACTGGCGCGCCGATTCGACAAATCGATCGGATTCTTCTGGAGCGCAACGCATCAGCAGATCTACCGGGTACTCAAGCGCATGGAGGAACGCGGCTGGGTCACCGGCGAGGCGATCGCTCAGGACGGGCGGCCCGACAAGAAGGTCTACACCGTCAGCGCCGCCGGAGATGCCGAACTGGCGCGCTGGATTGCGGAGCCGACCGACGATATCGGCCCGCTGCGCAGCGAATTGGGCGTGAAGATCCGCGCCGCCGCCCACGGCGATCCGGACGCGTTGCGCGCCGAGGTCGAACGTCATCGCGATCACCACGCCCAGCGGCTGGAGCTGTACCGCCTCATCGAGAAGAAGGATTTCCCCGCCCCGGACCGGCTCACCGGCACCGCCCTGTACCAGTACCTGGTGCTGCGCGGCGGTATCCGGGTCGAGGTCGGCTTCGTCGAATGGTGCGACGAGGTACTGGCCGGTCTGCGGGGTGTGTCGCGCTCGTCGTCGCCTGATCCGGAAGCCTCAGCCCCGCAACCGGATTCCGTTTCCGAAAGGTAATCCCATGACCGCGAATTCCGATTCGCCGCATTCGTATCCGCATCTGTTCGAGCCGCTCGACCTGGGCCACACCACCCTGCGCAACCGGGTGGTCATGGGTTCGATGCACACCGGCCTGGAAGATCGCGCCTGGGATACCAACCGGCTGGCCGCCTATTTCGCCGAGCGCGCCCGCGGCGGCGTGGGCCTGATCATCACCGGCGGCTACGCCCCCAACCGCGAGGGCTGGCTGCTGCCATTGGGCGCCAAACTCACCATCAAGACCGAGGCCTACCGGCATCGCGCGATCACCAGGGCCGTGCACGCCGAGGGCGGCAAGATCGCCCTGCAGATTCTGCACGCCGGGCGCTATGCCTATGTGCCGTTCAGTGTTTCGGCTTCCTCGATCAAGGCGCCGATCAACCCGTTCCGCCCTCGCAAACTCTCCGACAAGGGTGTCGAGCGCACCATCGAGGACTACGTGCGGTGTGCGCGGCTGGCGAAGTTCGCCGGATACGACGGTGTCGAGATCATGGGTGGCGAGGGATATCTGATCAACCAGTTCCTCGCGCCGCGCACCAACAAGCGCACCGATCGCTGGGGCGGGTCGGCGGAGAACCGGCGGCGGTTTCCGTTGGAGATCGTGCGCCGGATCCGGGCCGCCGTCGGCGCGGACTTCGTCATCGTGTTCCGGCTGTCGATGGCGGAATTCGTCGAACACGGCCAGACCGAACCCGAGATCCTGGCGCTGGCAACCGAATTGGAGACCGCGGGCGTCAGCATCATCAACACCGACATCGGCTGGCACGAGGCACGGGTGCCCACGATCGTCACCTCGGTGCCGCGCGCGGCCTTCGTCGAATTCACCGCGAAAATCACCGCGCGCGTGAACATTCCGGTCTGCGCCTCGAACCGGATCAACATGCCCGAGACCGCGGAGGAGATCCTCACCCGTGGCGACGCCGATCTGGTGTCGCTGGCCCGGCCGCTGCTGGCCGACCCGGAGTGGGCCGCCAAGGCCCGCGCCGCCCGCGACGACGAGATCAACACCTGTATCGCCTGCAACCAGGCGTGCCTGGACCACGCCTTCGTCCACAAGACCGTGTCCTGCCTGCTGAATCCGCGGGCCGGCCACGAAACCGAACTGCGCCTGCTGCCCACCCGGCGGATGCAGCGCATCGCGGTCGTGGGCGCGGGACCGGCGGGATTGTCGGCGGCGGTGAACCTCGCCGAACGCGGCCACAAGGTGGATCTGTTCGAAGCCGACGACAAGATCGGCGGACAGTTCGATATCGCGCGGCGGATTCCGGGCAAGGAGGAATTCAACGAGACGATCCGGTACTTCACCCGCAAGCTGGAACTCGCCGGGGTGCGGGTATTCCTGAACCGCCGGGTGAGCGCCGGTGAGTTGATCGAAGGCCGCTACGACCACGTGGTGCTCGCCACCGGCGTGCGCCCGCGTATCCCGAATATTCCGGGTATCGACCATCCGAAGGTGCTCACCTACGCCGAACTCGTGCGCGAGGAGAAGCCGGTCGGTAAGAAGGTCGCGGTGATCGGGGCGGGCGGAATCGGTTACGACGTCAGCGAATTCCTCACCGTCGAGGGGCATCCGGCGCTGAAGCTCGACGAATGGAAGCAGGAGTGGGGTGTCACCGCCGACGATCCGGAGGCTCCGGGGCAGCTGACCGTCGCGCGTCCCTCGCCCGCGCCCCGCGATGTCGTACTGCTGCAACGGAAGTCGACTCCGTTCGGCAAGAGCCTGGGCAAGACCACCGGCTGGGTGCATCGTGCGGCGGTGAAGGCGAAGGGTGTCGAGCAGATCGGCGGCGTCAACTACGAACGCATCGACGACCGCGGGTTGCACATCAGTTTCGGTGACAAGCGGAATCGGCCCACCGTCATCGAATGTGACAACGTGATCCTGTGTGCCGGACAGGAATCGGTGCGCGATCTGGTCGATCCGCTGCGGCAGGCGGGGGTGCGCATCCATCTGATCGGCGGCGCCGATGTGGCAGCCGAACTCGATGCCAAGCGGGCCATCGATCAGGGCACCCGCCTGGCGGCGGCGCTGTAATGGCGATTCTCACCCGGCTGGGACTGCCCGGCGATGAGAAGTCTTGGGCCGCATTGGGTTTCGCGGTCGAGGGCGGGATGATGCGGATCGGGCGGATCTCCTGCACGCTCGGCGTCGGCACCGGCTGGGGATTCGAAGGGATCGAGTCCGACGCGGCGACACTGGGTGTGCCGGAGCTGCTGCACGACGTCGAGACCGAGACGGCCCATCCCAACGGGGTGACCTTCGTCGACCACGTCGTCTACTGGGTACCGGATCTGGACGAATCCGTGACCGCGCTGAACGCCGTGCTGGGGATCGGCCCGCGACGGCGCTTCCACCCGCGTGGTCCGGACGGCCCCGAAATGGCGTTCTATCGGGTCGGCGAGGCGTTCCTGGAGGTCGTCGCCGCCCCGACGAAGCGGCCCGCGCTGGTCGGCGTCGCCTTCGGCACTCCGGATCTCGATGCCACGGTGGCGGCGGTGCGTGCGGCCGGTGGCCCGGTCGGGGATCCGAAGCCGGCGGTGCAGGGTGGACGGATCGCCGGGGTCTGGCACGGGCATATCGACTGGGGGATCGCCTTCCTCGAGCCCAAGCCCCGCGGCGAGGGGAAGTCCGGCGCCGCGGATGAGGGCACCCGGTAGGCTCGGCGACCGTGAGCTTGCCTGCACCCACCGCCGACAATCGTGCCGTCGTCACCGGAGCGTCCTCCGGGATCGGAACCGCTCTGGCCGAGGAGCTCGCCAAACGCGGCTATTCGGTCATCCTGGTCGCCCGGCGCGGCGACCTGCTCGCCGAGCTGGCACAGCGGCTGACCGACACCTACGGGGTGACCGCCGAGGTTCGCGCGGTGGACCTGTCCGATCGCGAACAGCGCGCACCGCTGGTGGCCGAGCTGGCCGGCCGGGAGATCGCCATCCTGTGCAACAACGCCGGTGTCGCCACCTTCGGCGCCGTCGCCGACCTGGACGCCGACGTCGAGCGCTCGGTGATGGAACTGAACGCGGTCGCGGTCCACGATCTGACCCTGGCGGTGCTGCCCGGCATGCTCGCCCGCGGCGGCGGCATCCTCATCACCGGTTCGGCGGCCGGGAACATGGCCATCCCCAACAACGCCACCTATGCCGCGACCAAGGCCTTCACCAACACCTTCTCCGAATCGCTGCGCGGCGAGCTGACCGGCAGTGGCGTGCATGTCACGCTGCTGGCGCCGGGCCCGGTGCGCACCGACAATCCCGACCAGGAAGAGGTCGGCAGCAAGATCCCGGACTTCATCTGGGTATCGGCCGCCTACACCGCGAAAATCTCCATCGACGCCCTGGCGCGCAACAAGATGCGCGTCGTTCCCGGCCTGATCAGCAAGGGTATGAGCGTCGCCGGCCAGTACGCGCCGCGGGCGCTCACCGCGCCCATCGTCGGCTCGTTCTACAAGAAGCTGGCCGGCTGATCCGCAGGGTGTCAGGGCGGCGTCAAGATCGCGGCGCCGCTGGTCAAGACGGCGTATCGAGACGGTTCCGGCACCATTGCGCGGCGTAGTCCTGAGAGTGACCCCCGCAGTCGAGGAGGAAAGCGGGGAACCACAGGAGACACGCCGTGACGTTGCTCGAGATGTTCCCGTCCTTACGTTCGGGGATGGCATCCCCGCGATTGGACACCACCGTGTGGCCGTACCGGACGCACTACGACGAACTGGGCCGCATCACCGTCGACGGGGTCGCCCTCGACGATGTCGCCGACCGCTACGGCACACCGACCTATGTGATCGGTGACAGCGAGATCCGCACCCGCTGCCGGTCGTACCGCAAACACTTCCCCGATGCCGAAATCGTCTACGCCGCAAAGGCTCTGCTGACTCGGACGATCGCGGCGCTGGTGGCCGAGGAGGGTCTGGGCATCGATGTGTGCTCGGCCGGCGAGCTGGCGATCGCCCTGTCGGCCGGGGTGGACCCGCGGCGGATCATCCTGCACGGCAGCGGGAAACCGTTCGCCGAACTGGAATACGCGGTCGGCGCCGGCGTGGGGCGGATCGTGATCGACTCGCTCACCGAGGTGAGTCTGCTGGGCACGGTGGTCACACGGCCGCAGCAGGTTCTGCTGCGCCTGACACCCGATATCGACGTGCACGGACATCCGGCCGTCCGCACGGGGGTCAGCGATCAGAAATTCGGCTTCGGCCCGCACGACGAGACCACCGAGGAGGCGATCCGGACGATCATCGACCATCCCCTGCTCGATCTGCGCGGTTTCCACTGCCACCTCGGCTCGCAGATCCACAACCCCGACCATTACGGGGAAGCGGTGCGACGGCTCGTCGCGCGGATGGCCGAGGTCCGGCACGACTACGGCGTCGTGCTGACCCAGCTCGATCTGGGCGGCGGGCATGCGGTGGCCTATCGCACGGGCGACGCGGAACTGAATCTCTCGGAGCTGGCCGACATCATCGATGACGCCCTGGACGCGGCGTGCGCGCGAAACCGCTTCCCCCGCCCGGTGATCGCGATGGAACCGGGCCGCGGCATCGTCGCTCGCGCCGGCGTGACGATCTATCGCGTCACCGCGATCAAGCATGTGCCGGGCGGACGAACGTTCGTGATCGTGGACGGCGGAATGAACGACAATCCGCGGGTCGCCCTCTACGGGGCGCGCTACGACGCGGTGGTGGCGGACCGGCATCCCACCGGACCGACCATCACCGCCACCGTGGCCGGACGCTACTGCGAAGCCGGTGACGTCCTCGCCGCCGATATCCGGTTACCCGCGGATCTGCACGTCGGTGAGTTGCTGGCGATTCCGTGCACCGGCGCCTACCACCACAGCCTGGCCTCGGCCTACAACGGCGTCGGGCGGCCGCCGATCGTCGCGCTCCGTCACGGCCGGATGCGAGAGCTGGTGCGCCGCGAGACCGTGGCGGATCTGCTGCTGCGCGATCTCGGTTGAGTGGCACCTCCGCGCGCGGGCCGGTGACGCCTGCCCGGCGTCAGGGAGCGCTCAACGTTTGCGGGTGCCGAAAAGGCTGCGGCTGATCTCGCGGCCCGCGGCCGAGGCCGCCGAACGCAGGAAACTCTTCACCGCCGGATTGCTCATGATCCGTTCCGCCGCCGAGACGTCCGGCTCCGGTGCACGCCCGCCGGAGCCCTGCGGCATCGCCTGCGGTTCCGGTTCGGCCGCAACCACTTTCGCGGCCAGCATTTCGTAGGCCGATTCCCGGTCCACGGTCCGGCCGTACTTCTCGAACAGCGGGCTCGACTGTGCGCGCGAGCGGATCCCGTCCTCGCCGATGGTGTTCATCAGCGACCGCGGCGGGCGCAGCCGGGTCCAGGCCACGGGCGTCGGCGCGCCCTGTTCGGACAGCACCGTCACGATCGCCTCACCGATCCCCAGCGTGGTGAGGGCGTTCTCGAGGTCGTAGGCCGCGGTCTTCGGATAGGTGCGCACCGTCTTCGACAACGCCTTCTGGTCGTCGGGGGTGAACGCGCGCAGCGCGTGCTGGATCCGCGCACCCAGTTGCGACAGCACCGCATTGGGCACGTCGGTGGGCAACTGCGTGCAGAAGAACACGCCGACCCCCTTGGAGCGGATCAGTTTCACTGTCTGCTCGACCTGTTCCAGGAACGCCTTGGACGCGTCGGCGAACAGCAGATGCGCTTCGTCGAAGATGAAGACCAGCTCGGGTTTGTCGACATCGCCGACCTCGGGCAGGGTCTGGAACAGATCGGCCAGCACCCACATCAGGAAGGTGGAGAACAGCACCGGCCGCGCCGCCTGCGATCCGAGTTCGAACAGCGTGATCACGCCCTGGCCGCCGGCGGTCCGCAACAGATCGGCGGGGTCGAGTTCGGGCTCACCGAAGAAGGTGTCGCCGCCGTCGGCCTCCAAATTCACCAGCGCACGCAGGATCACCCCGGCCGTCGCGGCCGACACCCCGCCGATCCCCTTCAGATCCTCCTTCCCCTCCGGACTGGTCAGGTGCTGGATCACCGAACGCAGATCCTTCAGATCCAGCAGCGCCAGCCCCCGGGTGTCGGCCCAGTGGAAGATCAGGCCGAGGGTGGATTCCTGAGTGTCGTTGAGCCCCAGCACTTTACTGAGCAGCACCGGGCCGAACGAGGTGATGGTCGCGCGGATCGGGACGCCGATTCCCTCGGTGCCGAGGGAGACGAATTCGATCGGGAATCCGTGCGGCGCCCAGTCGGTATCGCCGGTCTGGGCGGCACGGGCGGCGAGTTTGTCGTTCGATTCGCCCTGCTGCGCCAGCCCCGACAGATCGCCCTTCACATCGGCGAGCACCACCGGCACACCCGCCGCGGACAGCTGTTCGGCGATGCCCTGCAGGGTCTTGGTCTTCCCGGTTCCGGTGGCGCCGGCGACGAGACCGTGACGGTTCAGCGTTCGCATCGGAACCCGGACCCGCGCGGCCGGATCGACCTCCCCGCCGACGACTACCGCACCCAGTTCCAGCGCGGCACCCTCGAAGTCGTAACCCGCCGCGATCTGCTGGGCGGCCGAATCCGTCTCGGCGGCAGCCATTTTCGGCTCCGGCACCTGCTCCGCGGCGGCTTCGGCCTCGGCCGCCTCCGCCGCGGCCGCCGCCTCGGCCGCGACCCGGGCCGCTTCCTGGGCCGCCTTGCGCGCCGCCGCCGCCTTCGCCGCCTTGTCCTCGGAACTGGTCATCGCCGATCCTCCGTCGCCCTGCCCACCGCTGCCGACACCACTGGAATCACGCATATACCTGGGCAAACTGTAGCGGGATGTTTGCCGGAAGGCGGCCGCAACGGGCCGGACGGCACGCATCCGGTGCGGTCGGTCCGATTCGCACCGTCCGCGCACTAAGGTTGCCGGAGTGTCCGACAAACTGATGGTGTGGATGGATTGCGAGATGACCGGCCTGCGCCTGGACAGCGACAAGCTGATCGAGGTGGCCGCGCTCGTAACCGATAGCGATCTCAATATCCTCGGCGACGGCGTCGATATCGTCATCCACGCCGACGACGACGCGTTGGCGGCGATGCCGCCGGTGGTGCAGGAGATGCACGCCAAATCCGGCCTGACCGACGAGGTGCGACGCTCCACGGTCACCATGGAGGAGGCGCAACAGCGGGTTCTCGACTACGTGCGCGAGTGGGTTCCCACCCCCGGCACCGTGCCGCTCGCCGGCAATTCCATCGCCACCGACCGCGGCTTCATCGCCCGGGACATGCCCGAACTCGACGCCCACCTGCACTACCGGATGATCGACGTGAGCTCGATCAAGGAGCTGTGCCGGCGCTGGTATCCGCGCATCTACTTCGGTCAGCCGGAGAAGGGCCTGGCCCACCGCGCCCTCGCCGATATCGAGGAGTCCATCCGGGAGCTCCGGTATTACCGCCGGACCGCGTTCGTTGCCGCCCCCGGCCCCTCGACCGCCGAGATCGCCGAGATCGCCGCGCAGGTCAGCGCCGGTTCCACCGGTTCCGAGCCCCCCACCGAACCCGCCGATTAGGTTTCCCGACGGTCTTCGCGCTACCATCTACCGCGCCGGTTGTTACCGGCGATGGTGACCGTAGTTCAGTTGGTAGAGCACCAGGTTGTGATCCTGGCTGTCGCGGGTTCGAGTCCCGTCGGTCACCCTGCAAGGGGCAGGTCCGGAAGAGATTCCGGACCTGCCCCTTCGTCATGAGTCGAGTCGTCGACTTTCCGTCCGGTCCGCCCGACCCGATCGCGATGCGCGGACGTGGTGCGCGTCACGGTTACCGTTCAGTCCATCCGGTTGCCGACCGACCCTGGTCGAGCGCGCACCGGTCGGACGGCTCATTCGATCAGTGTGGTGGGCCGGCAGGTGCGATCGTCTTCCGGGAAGTCCCCGTCCCGGAAGTAGCCGTTGGTCGTGTCTAGAATGCAGGTGCTCAAACCCGGACGCAGCACCATGTGGATCCTGGTGTCGGCCAACGTGATCAAGCGAGATCCCGCCATCTGCCGATGCAGTGCCAGTGAGTGCGCATGGGGCGTCCGGTTGTCGCCCGTGGCGGACAGGATCAGGGCGGGCACATCGTTGTCGACCACGGTGGGCGGTTCCACCGGCGGTGGCCAGAAGGCACAGGGCTGGATGTTGTCAGCCAGTGCGGCGAAGATCGGCTGGGTCGGGCGAGCCGCCTCGATCGCATTCCAGTACCACGCGGGATCGGCGGGCATCGGTGCGTCCGCACACCAGATCTGCACCATCACCGAATCTTCGTCGTGCTCGTAGTACTCGATCTGCTGGTGCAGCTGCGCGGGCACCGCGGGCGCGCGGCCCTCCGCCGCGTCGGCAACGGCTCGCACCGATGCCGCCAGCGCCTCGTTCAATCGCGCATCCCGCAACATCGTCCACAGCAGATTCGGCAGGACATGATCGTCGAAGCCGAAGCCCTCGACCACGATCGGCGACCGCGCCGCACGAGCGATGAGAGCCTCGACTCGCCGGCGTATCTCGGGAGCGGAAGCGCCGAGGTGGTACTGCCGATCGCGAGCCGCCACCCAGCCGGCCCAGTCGTCGAAGGCCGCTTCCACCGCCGGCCCCCAATCCTGTTGTAAGCCGAGCCAGTAGCGCTGCGGATCGATGGCACTGTCGAGCACCATGCGGTCGGATCGGCCGGGGAACAACTGCGAGTAGACCGCGCCCAGATACGTGCCATAAGAGACGCCGTAATAGCTGATGCGGTCCTCGCCCAGTGCCGCACGGATCACGTCCATGTCGCGCGCGGTGTTGCGCGTGCTGAGCTGCCGCATCCAGGCCAGGTCACCGCCCACCAGACAGTCGGCGGCGAGCCGTGCCTGCAGGGCCGTTTCGGTGACGAAGCCCGGTAATCCGATACCTGCCGAGCGGATCGGGTGGCGACCGGCCAGCCGCATCGCTGGTGCCGCCCGGAGTGGGCGACGCCACGCGGATCGAATCCGATCAGGTCGTAGCGACTCAGCACATCCGGTTCGAGAACATCACCGACGAGTTCGAACGCATCGAGCCCCGGCGTACCGGGTCCGCCCGAATTGGTCAGCAGCACACCGCGACGGTGTGCTGTATCGCTCGCCGGGATCCGCGAGACCGCGATACTGATGATCGGCCCGTCCGGACTGCCGTAATCGAGTGGCACCGCGACATCCGCGCAGACCGCACCCTGTGCTACCAGGGCCGCATCGTCGCATACACCCCAGTCGAGACGTTGCCGATGAAAGCGCGCCAGCGGGTCTGCGGGTTCGGCGACCGCGATACCGGAAGCGGAGGCCATCGTCACCGCGAGTACGGCAACGATCACCGACGCGACAGCCCCGCCGACCTCTCGCAGCCGACCACGAGAACGACGACCCCCAGGGGTCGTGACCGCGTACCGCTCTCCACCACCCATGAGGACCTGACCCTTCAGCAAGCCGAGACCGAATCACACGGGAGCCACCGCCAACCACGCAGCGGAGCGGCGATCGCCCCGGAAGAGCCACGAACACAGGCGATTTCGGGGAGCCGGAGTTTGTGCGCCTCGGCCCCGGATTTCGCGGGAGTGGATTGGCGGAAGCCAGTGTAGCGTCCGATCACCGCGTGGAGCCCGAACGACGAGCGGGCCTTCCGGATATCCGGAAGGCCCGCTCGTCTCGCCGTCGTCAGCGGTTGGTGTCGGCGTTGCCCGCCTTCCATTCCGCCCACGGGATATTCCAGTCGCCGAGTCCGTCGACGCCGGACAGGGTGTCACCGACGGTGTTCTTGACGATCGCGATATCGCCGCGTTTGGCGTTCTCGTACACCCAGCGGGCATCGGCCGGGCTCAGGTTGAGGCAGCCGTGGCTGGTGTTCGAATAGCCCTGCTGACCGACCGACCACGGCGCCGAATGCATGAAGATGCCGCTGTAGGACATGCGCGTCGCCCAGTCGACCGGGGTCCGATATCCGTTGGGGCCGGTGGCGGCGACACCGTAGGTGGACGAATCCATGATCATGTGGTCGAACTGGTCGCCGATGATGTAGATGCCGTTCTGGGTGGGCGTGGAATCCTTGCCCATCGAGGTCGGCATGGTTCGTATCACCTGGCCGTTGCGTTCGACGGTGACCATCTTGGTGTTGTCGTCGGCGGTGAAGACCATCGGATCGCCGATGGTGAAGCTGGAATGGATATCGGAGTCACCGACCAGCCCGCCACCCAGATCGCGGCCGTAGGTGTTCACGTCAACCGCGACACTGGTTCCCGGGGCCCAGAAATGCTCGGGGCGCCAACGCACTTCGCGATTGTTCACCCAATAGAACGCGCCTTCCACCGCCGGTGTCGTGGTGATCTTGATCGCATCCTGCGCGGCGCGTCGATCCGGGATGTTCTCGTCGAACTGGATCGCGACCGGCTGACCGATTCCGACCACCGCGTTCTCACCGGGCAGCAACCACGGATGCGTCTTGTTGCGCGGTGCGAGAGTGGTGAAACTGATTGTCGTCGAGGTGGTGCCGCCGATTCCGACCGCATCGGCCTGCAGGCGATACGTGCGGTCGAAGCCGAGCTGTTCGGTCAGTTGCCACGAGGTCCCGTCGGGGGCGATCTGCCCCGCCACCGGATTGCCCTCGGGTGTGAGCAACGTGACAGCGGTCAATTTCCCGTTGTCCACCTTCACCGGAATCGGATCGCCCGGCGGCACCCCGACCGCCCCGTCGGCGACCGGCGTCAGCACCTTCGGTTTGACCAGGTCGATGGCCGAAGCCGCCTCGATCGCCGGTCCGTTGTTCGCAGCCCCGGAATCACTGCATCCGGTCACCGCGAGCGCGAGCATCGACATCACGCCCAACCACGCCGCCGGCGCTCTCATTCGCCGCGAGCCTCGACGTCCGCCCATGTGCAACCCCGTTTCATGCCTCGTACGCAACCGGGAAAACCGGCCACGCTGCTCAACCCACCACGCATGCGGGGATCGGTCGAGACCACGCCCACCTATTCTGCCAGGTGGAAGGGTCGCAACCGGTTGAACACGACGCGCCGGCCCCGCACACTCTCGTCCGATTCATCCCTTCCGGCCCGCCAACCGTTACCGCATTCACCCAAGATCACGATGCCTTCTCGAATAGCCTTTGAACAGGCGATTTCACTTTCCGCGCACCCAACTGTTATGGTTTCTCCCGCACCGGAACGGAGCCCACAGCCCGATCCGGAGGTCCAAGCGCCATTAGCTCAATTGGCAGAGCAGCTGACTCTTAATCAGCGGGTTCGGGGTTCGAGTCCCTGATGGCGCACTCCACGAAGACCCCTGACCAGGATTGCCGGTCAGGGGTCTTCTGCGTTCCGGTCCGGACGATCCGCGAATTCCAGTCGGTCACAACGGGATTCCACACGCTGTTGCACCCGCGCTGCGGCCCCGAGACGCCGGGCTCGATCAGCCGATCGGTGGTGCCAGATATTCCAGCGCGTAACCGAAGCCGGCGGGGGTTACGCGGGCGATGCCGGGTGAGTCGAGGTGGGCGCCGGCGACGAAATGACGTGGCCGGGTCAGTTGTTCGAGGAGGGCCGCCCGCGCAGCGCGGGCCTGGGACTGGTTGCCGTCGAGCTCCCAGGAGACCTTCGGCCGATCGAACTGGAGGGCCGGGACGTGGACCGTGTCACCCCAGACGAGAAGGTGGGCGATGCCACTGCTGACGTCGTAGACGGTGTGACCGGGGGTGTGACCCGGTGTCGGGATCGCGGTGACCCAATCGTTGATCGCGATTTTCTCCGACACGGGGACGACCCGGCCCCGGATCGGCGCCAGCCGACCCGTGAACACCGACGTGTCGCCCGCGCCGATCCACACACGTTCGAGTTCGGCGAACGCCTCCGTGCCGTCCGGCGCAATCAGACCGCTCACGTGGTCTTCGTGGTTGTGGGTGATGGCCACATCGGTGACCTGCGCCCGGTCGATTCCCGCCTCGTCGAGCGCGTCGTAGATCAACCCCATGGTGGGGTCGTGCCACGCATCGGACGCGCCGGTGTCGATGAGAACCGACCGCGTGCCGTCGGTGACGAAGAAGGCGTTGACCGCCAGCCTCACATTGTCGCCGACCAGCGGCACGGCGGCCGGCAGCTCCTCGAGCGGGCACCCGTTCTCGTCGCGGAGCCGGCTCGTCGGCATGTCGATGTATCCGTCTCGCAGCGAAATCACTTGCAGATCACCGAATTCGAACGTGGCATGGAGCCTGCCACTCGAAACCACACGCATAAGACCTCCGTCGTGTCACGCCGATCGTGCAAATCTTCGATAGAAGATGTACTCTTCTATCGAAGAAACATACACTGTGCACGGCGAGATACCCATCGATCGAGGAGCACGGTGGTCGAGCAAGAGGCAAACGTGACCGGACCACACCGCGATGACGACCCTGCCGGCGTGTTCGGCGGCAATGTGCGGCGACGCCGCGAGGAGGCGGGGCTGACGCTGGAGCAGTTGTCGACACAGTCGTCGGTCAGCCGGGCGATGCTGTCCAAGGTCGAACGCGGTGAGAAGAGCCCGACGATCGGCGTCGCCTCCAGAATCGCCCACGCGCTCGACGCGTCGCTCTCGGACCTGGTCGGCGGGTCGGCCGCTGCCGCATCCGGCGGGGCCGTCGTCCTGCGCAAGAGCGATCGCCCGGTTTTCCGCGACCCGGAAACCGGCTTCGAACGACACATGGTGTCCGCGGCTCCGGGCGCGGGAACAGGCGAGATGATCGTCCACTACCTCCCCGCACAGGTCTCCACCGGGCTGCTGCCCGCGTATCCGCCGGGTACCGAGAAGCAACTCGTGGTGCTCGACGGCGCCCTCACCGTGTTGATCGGCGGGATCAGCGAAACCCTGAACACGGGCGACTCCCTGTTCTTCCAGGCCGACGCGGACCACGGCTTCGCCAACCGGACGAACGCTCCCTGCGAATACATCATGGTCATCTCGCGCAGAACCTGATCGGCCGCCGATCCTCCCACCACCGAGAAGGCAGCGTCCGGCCTGTCGCGCAGGGTGGAGGACAATCGTCTCTCCCGGTTCGGCCGACGAGAGGACACCGATATGGACCGGTGGCGGCGGGAGGCCCTGCGGTCGGCCAACAGCGGACTGCGTAACCAGGTCGAGCGGTTGCTCGATTCCTACGAGCAACAGCACTCCCGGCTCGCGGAGATCAATCAGCGGCTGGAAAACGTTCGGGTGCAAGCCGATTCCGCCGACAGCTCGGTCACAGCGACCGTCGACGCCGGCGGCGTTCTCACCGATCTGTCGCTGTCGGCCGCCGCGCTGCGCAAGCCGGCGGCGGAACTCGTCCGCACCATCGTGGAGGCGACACAGGAGGCCGCCCGCCGGGCTCGCAGGCAGAGCGAGGCCGCCGCGGCGTCGGTCGCGGCCGACCTGGACGACCAACCCGACCTCCCCGACATCCTGGATGAATCGCCGATGCTCCGGGACATCCGCGAATTCTTCCGGGGAACCGACACGTCGGCGGGCGGGACTTCGCCGTAGCCGAGTCCGGCAGACCACGGAACCGGTGACCGGCTCACAAGTGCGCTGGACCGATCATGCCGACTGTCGACCGGAGTGGATCCTCTGAATCGGCTCGGCGGGGACGTGGCTAGGCTCGTGGGCAATTCGCTCGCGATCGGGAACCGATTTGGCCGACTACGCACATACCGACCACGCCAGTAAGGGCCGCGCCGAGAAGGCGCGACGGCTCGCGGCCTATCTGTGGCAGCGCGGAATCTCCGGCGCCGAACTCGCGACGATCCCGGCAGCCACGCGCCGCAAACTCGCGCGGGCCGCCGATACCAATCCGCCCAGCACCGACGAAACGTGGGCGCTGGTCGCGCGGCTGCTCGACGAGAAGGACGGGTGGGCCGCCCGCAACCCGAATCATCCTGCCGCACAACGTGATCACACGGACGAGAAGATCCTGTGGATCAAGCCGCCGGTGACGCCCTGGCTCGCCGACGACGGAAAACCGGCCCCCTGAACCACCGGTCCGACGCGCTCGCACGCCGCAACCCCTACTTCCTCCCTCGATCGGCAACCGGCGGCACCCTTGACAGCAAGAAGTGAACTGGAGTTCACTTCTTGGGTGACCGACGACGCGCACCACTCCGGCACCCGGCCCGCGGCCTGGCGCGAGGACCTGACCAGCGGCGAGGACTCGCTGTTCGCCGACCGACCCGAACCGGAGCAGGGCCCGGCCTACCGCACCCTCACCTACGAGGTGACCGGCCGGATCGCACGCATCACCTTCGACCGGCCCGAGCACGGCAATGCCATCACCGCCGATACTCCGATCGAACTCGCGCACGCGGTCGAGCGCGCGGATCTGGATCCGCGCGTGCACGTGATGGTGGTTTCCGGGCGCGGCAAGGGATTCTGCGGCGGCTACGACCTCTCGATCTTCGCGGAGAACGGCCTGTCCCCCACCGTGTCGGCCCAGCCCACGACCGGGACCGTTCTCGACCCGGTGGTGCAGGCGCGCAACCACAACCCTTGGGGCACTTGGGATCCCATGGTCGACTATCAGATGATGAGCCGGTTCAACCGCGGCTTCTCCAGCCTGCTGCACGCGAACAAGCCGACGGTCGCCAAACTGCACGGATTCGCCGTCGCCGGCGGGACGGATATCGCCCTGTTCTGCGATCAGATCATCTGCGCCGACGACACCAAGATCGGCTACCCACCCACACGCGTGTGGGGCATTCCGGCGGCCGGTATGTGGGCGCACCGGCTCGGCGACCAGCGCGCCAAGCGGTTGCTGTTCACCGGCGACTGCCTCAGCGGCAAGCAGGCCGAGGAGTGGGGCCTGGCCGTGGAGTCCTGTCCGGCGGACGAGCTCGACGAACGCACCGAGCAACTGCTGGAACGGATTTCGCGCATGCCGATCAATCAGCTGATTATGGCGAAATTGGCACTCAACAGCTCACTGCTGGCCCAGGGCGTCGCGAATTCGGGAATGGTGAGCACCGTCTTCGACGGCGTCTCCCGGCACACGCGCGAAGGCTATGCGTTCCAATTGCGCTCGGCCACAGTCGGCTTCCGGGAAGCGGTGCGTGAACGCGACGAACCGTTCGGCGACTGGAAGCGGGCGCAATTCGACCGGTCGGATGGCGTCGAAGACAGGTGAATCCGCGCCCTAGACGAAACAACCCGAGCATCGAACCGGCCGCGACGACTTCGGAGCCTCGGTATCGGAAACTCGGACGACCGTCCGGCGTGCGCCTCAATCCGCGTGCGCAGCGCCACCGATCGCCGACGGCACATCCGATTCGCTCTCGGCACGCGCGCTCACCTTGTCCGCCAGCGATCGCAACGCCCGCGCCTCCGCGTCGGTCAGCTGGTCGACGAACAGCCGCCGCACCAATTCGACATGCCGGGGCGCGGCCTTTTCGAGCGCCCGGCGACCGGAGTCGGTGAGACAGATCAGCCGGCCGCGCGCATCGTCGGCGGCCGGACTTCGCACCACCAGCCCGCGCTTGCCCATCCGCGCCAGATGCTTCGACAGCCGGCTCTTGTCCCAGCAGATCTGCGCGGCGAGGTCGCGGGCACGCACACTCCCCTCGCGCGCGTCGGACAGTGCCACCAGAATTTCGTAGTCGGAGACCGACAGGCCGTCGCTCGCGAGTCCGGCGGCCATCGCGGCGTCGAGGCGCTGACGCAGCCGGATGTACGCGGACCAGGTCCGTTGCTCCTGTTCGTCCAGCCACCGCACCATGGGAATGATCCTACCGAGTAATTGGTTGACATGGACACCAACCGGCCTAGGAGGACACCATGCCCGCGATCACCGTCGACGACATCCTGGTGCTGCCGCGACTGCCCCGACCGGAGCAGACCATGCGGCAGCGGCCGGTCCGGACCGTGACCACCGCCCACAAACAACTCGAGGGCGCCGGATTCGAGGTGCGCCGGCCCTTCCCGAGCCTCGATGTGCGCACCGCGGATCCGTTCATCCTGCTCGACCACATGGGCCCGGTCGCCTACGAGCCCTACCAGGCCAAGGGCGCCCCCTGGCATCCGCACCGCGGTTTCGAAACCGTCACGTACATGATCGACGGCACCATGGTCCACCACGATTCCAACGGCGGCGGCGGAACGATCGCCGAGGGCGACACCCAATGGATGACCGCCGGCTCGGGCATCCTGCACGACGAACTTCCCGCCGAGGACCTGGTGATCTCCGGCGGCGTCTTCCACGGCGTGCAGCTGTGGGTCAACCTGCCGCGGTCGCTGAAAATGGCGGACCCGCGCTACCAGGATCTGCGCGCGAGCGAATTGACACTGGTCACCTCCCACGACGGCGGCGCACTCGTGCGCATCATCGCCGGAAATGTCGGCGGATACGAGGGTCCCGGCTCGACCTATACGCCCATCGCCTACGCGCACGCCTCGATCAGCCCCGGCGCGCGGCTGGAAACGCCGTGGCCGCAGGAGTTCACCGCGATGGCGTACGTGCTGGCCGGCAGCGGCACCGTCGGCGACGAAGGCCGCACCCTCACCGAGGGGCAACTGGCGGTACTCGGCCACGGCGAGGCTGTCGCGCTGACCGCCGACGACCACCAGGACGGACCCACCGGTCAATTCGAGGTACTACTGCTGGGCGGCGCGCCCATTCGTGAACCGGTCGTGCAATACGGGCCGTTCGTGATGAATTCCAAACAGGAAATCATCGACGCCATAACGGATTTCGAGGCCGGGCGAATGGGACATATTCCGGCGGAACATATGACGGGCCGCCGCCTGGGTGAATAAGCGGCTCTCGGCCGTGCGGTTGACAACGGCGGTCGCCATCAGAACAGTAGACTCGGCGGTTCCGGCCCTGCCACCGCGGGGAGTGCGGCCGGTCCGCCGTATCAACCGCAGCTGACATCGAGGAATACATGAACGTTCGCAGGCTAATCGTGACCGGCGCGGGCTTGATCACCCTCGCCGCCCCGATCGTCCTCACCGCCCCGTCCGCCATGGCCGACGGTTTCGTTCCCACCGGTTCCGCCGGTACCGGATCGTCGGGTATCGACGATGCCATCGGTGCCACCGGCTCGGCGGGGCTGACCCAGACGGGTTCGGCGGGAGGCACGTTCAAGAATTGTGACGAGGCCCGGGCGGCGGGTCGTGCCCCGCTGTTCCGTGGTGAGCCCGGCTATTCGCCGCACCTGGATCCCGACGGCACCGGTATGGCCTGCCCGACCGTCTGATCTCCGCGGCACTGGCCGTAGACGAAAAGAACCCGGTGTGACACTGTGTCACACCGGGTTCCGTCGTTTCTGCGGCGTCAGCGGCGGAAGATCTTGATCAGCACCAGCACGCCGACCAGGGCGCCCGCGCCGATCAGGCTGTACTTCACCTTCGGCTCGTTCACCTTCGCCACCACGGCCCTCTTCGTGTTGTCGGCGATCCGCTGCGGGTCCGCCCGCACCGCGAGCTCGTCGAGTGTGCCCGCGAGCCGATTGCGCGCGGCTTCGATCTCCCGCTCGATGTGCTCGGTATCCCTCGCCACATTGTCTCCTGTTGTCGTTCCGGTAGGTCGCTGGGCGTCGAGTCTATCCGCCGCCCCCGATGTCGCGTCCGTTGTCACATCGGTGGGCTACCGTGCTGGCATGACCGATACCAAAAAACTCGGCCCCGGCGATCCCGCGCCGGATTTCACGCTTCCCGACGCCGACGGTAAGCCGGTGTCGCTGGCGGACTACCGAGGCCGCAAGGTGATCGTCTACTTCTACCCGGCCGCCAGCACGCCCGGCTGCACCAAGCAGGCGTGCGACTTCCGCGACAACCTGACCGAGCTGAACGAGGCCGGCCTCGACGTCATCGGTATTTCGCCCGACAAACCGGCCAAGCTGGCGAAATTCCGGGACAACGAGAAACTGACCTTCCCGCTGCTCTCCGATCCGGACCGCGAAGTGCTCCAGGCATGGGGCGCCTACGGTGAGAAGACGATGTACGGAAAGCGCATCACCGGCGTCATCCGCTCCACCTTCCTGGTGGACGAGCAGGGCGTCATCCAGGTGGCGCAGTACAACGTGCGCGCGACGGGACATGTGGCGAAGCTGCGCCGCGACCTGTCGGTGTAGCGCGGACCGGCCGTAGACGAGGCGAGGGGGCCCGCGACGATCGTCCCGGGCCCCCTCGCGGGTGTTTTCGCGGCTGTTCAGTCGCGCTGGGGCATCATCGCGACCATCCAGCGCAGCGTCAGCCGCCAGTGGTTGTCCCACCACTCGGTGAATTCGGCGGTACCGAGCTGTGGCGGCGCCGGCTCGCCCGGAAACAGCAGCGAGCCGTTGGGCGCTCCGACCGGTTCGGTCGGAGCGGGGATCACCGACTTCGTCTGCGGTTGCGCCGAATCCGGCTGCGGCGCCTCCTTGGTCAGGCGCTTCGGCTCACTCGCCGGATCCGAACCGCGCACGCCCAGCCAGGACGAACCGTCCGGACCCCAGCCCGCCGCGGCCGGATCGGCGTCGGACGGATCCGGTGCGGCATGCCGCGGACCCGATGACGGCCGATCGGCGGGACCGTCGACCGGCAATTCCGGAATCGAATCCACCGCCGGCAGACCCGGTTCCGGTCGTGCGTGGCGCGGCCCCCGGCTCGGCTGCGCGTTGCGGGCGTCGGCGAGGCGGGTGGTGGCATCCGAGCGCGGATGATCGGTGAGCTCGTGCACGCCGCCGATGGTCAGACCGCCGGCCAGCACGCTCGCCGCGGCGACGACCGCGACCGAATTGCGTGATACCCGTGCGCGTTCCCCCGTTCCCGCGACGAACGCCTCCGGCTGCACCACGAGTGCCGCACCGATCGCCGACCCGGCCTCCGCCACCGCGCACGGAATCACCGGCGCGTTGAACCCCGCCGACAACACCGCGGCGAGCCCCGGCTGCTCTGCCTCCGAACCGATCGCGACGACCGCGCTGGGCCGCACACCGGCCGCATCCAGCTGATCCCAGGCGGCGGCGATGCCCGGCCGCAGCGAATCCTCGGAGACGAAGCCGGCGGCGGTCGCGGTGGCCGCGACCACGCGGTCGCGATGCGGCGAAATCAGCGAGAAGCCTTGGTATCCCGGGGTCAGCTCGCAGATCAGCAGGTGGTCGAATTCGCTCGCCCAGGTCATCGCGCGGGCCAGTGCCAGATGCGCCGACTTGGCCGAGACCAGCGAGGCCTCGTACCACGGCCCGGAAGCCAGGCCGGTGACGACCGCCCGCCGGCCCGCGGCATCGCGATAGGTCACGGCCGCCCCGGCGATCTCGTACTCCGCGCCGACCCGCGCGGCGAGCCCGTCGAGCAGCGCTTCGATCAGTCCGGGCAATCCGGCCGGCGACGCGGCGCCCAGTTCGGCCACGTGGTGCGCGAGCACCCGGTCGGTCAGTTTCGCACTTCCCTCGCGCAGGGCCACCGCGTCCACGCAGTCGCGAGCGATCGAAGCACCGAGAGTCACCACAGGTCGAACCACCACAGATCAGGCCTTCCGTGTGCAGGAACCGCGCCGGAGAAGCTGCGCCGAGCAGCGGTTCAACGCCGCAGCGGGAATGATCGAAAATCGACCCACCCCCGCCGATGTAGATCTACTCGGTATGTGTTCGTCACCACATTCGGCTTGGATGGGTTATGAATCGGACCGAATCGCGGGTACAGAAGTCGGCACCGTGTGTCATCCGCGTGTCGCTACCGCTAGCCTGGTGGATGTGGTGGAAGCGCGCACGGCACCGAGGTCGAACCGGCGTCCTGATCCGGCGTTGGAGCTGCAGGACGACCCGCAGGAGTTGATGCCGCGCCGGCGGCCCACCCAGGAACGTAGCAAGCGCAAATTCGATGCGCTGCTGCAATCGTCGCGCGAACTATTGGTCGAGGTCGGATTCGAATCGTTCACGTGCGAGGAAGTCGCCGCCCGCGCCGAGGTGCCGATCGGCACGCTGTATCAGTTCTTCGCCAACAAATACGTCATCGTCTGCGAATTGAATCGGCAGGATCTGGTGGCCGTTTCCCAGGAGCTGGCCGACTTCCACGGCGAAATTCCGTCGATGGACTGGTTGCGGCATATGAACAAACTCGTCGACCACCTCGCGGAACTGTGGATGACCGATCCGTCGCGGCGCGAGGTGTGGCTGGCCATGCAGTCGACCCCGTCGACCCGCGCCACCGGTGCCATCCACGAGAAGGAATTCGCCGAGGCGGTGCAGCAGATGCTGCGGCCGCTGATGCCGCGCACCCCGCGCGGGCGCCGCTCGATGATGGCGCAGGTGCTGGTGCACGTGGTGTATTCGATGCTGAATTTCTCGGTACAGGACGGGCTCAGCCACGAGGCGGCCGTGGCCGAACTCAAGCGGCTCATGGTCGCGTACCTGTTGATCGCGGAGAAGGAATCGCGCACCGGACAACGCGATACGACGACCTGATCGCGCGCGATCCGCACCTGTCGCCGACAGGGCTTTCCGTCGCTCCGACGAAGGGCGGAACCGGCGACGTGTGAGCGAGACGTCGCCGGTTCCGGCCTTCGCAGGAGCGACGGGCCGACTGGGGGTGCCGGAGCCCTACCGCCTCAGGGGTTTTCGATCAGATCGGCCAATTCGCCCGGATCCTCGAGGACGACCATCGCGGCGGCCGTATCGCCGTCGTGCGTGATCGACAGGTGAACCCGCACCCGCGGCAGGAATTCCGCTGCCAGCCCGTGCAATTTGATGCTGGGCCGGCCCCAGGCGTCGTTCACCACTTCGATGAGCGGATACGGGTTGTCACCGATCTGCGGGCGGCGCGCGAACCGCGAGGTGGCCCATGCTTTGAGCACGGCCTCCTTGGCCGCCCACCGCGCCGCGAAACTGCGGGCCGGATCGGTGCCCTTGCTCTGACAGTAACGCCGCTCACCCGCGGTGAAACTCTCCCGGAGCATAGTGGTTCCGGCCCGTTCGAGCTGTTCGGCGAAATCGGAGATGGTCACCAGATCCAAGCCGATACCGAGGATGGTCATGAATCCGCAGCCTACGGATTCGGCGGGCCATCATCGGTATCGGCGGATCGTTACCCGGGAGTTGTTACTTCCCGGGGCCGATCTCCCTACTTCTCGGCCTCCCGGTTACCGGCCAGTTCGCCTGTGCCGCAGGAGCCGTGGGCCAGATACAGCCCCTCGGCGCCCAGGCGGGCCTCCGCCGAGAGCAGCACGTCGGCCTCGAGCTGACGGATCTGCTTGGCCGGAGTGCCGTCGCCGCCGAGACGGCGGTCGGCGGGCCGCTCGTACAGCGGTTCCCCACCGCACATCGCCTCGACCAGCCGCTGACGCCCGGCGAGCCGGCGTTCCTCGGCGCGGCGCAGGTAGTCGTCGCGACGCTGCGGATCGAGCGCCTCGACGAAGGCCTGCGGATGCACGACCGCCAGCAGACCGGAGACGTGCCCGAATCCGAGCGAGGTCACCAGACCGGCCTTGAGCGCGAACCGATCCCCGAACCGCAGCGGCTGCCGCGGCCACACCAGGTGCGGGTACTCGGCCATCTTCTCGTCGACGCAGTCGAGGCTGCGGTTCGGCGGAATCACACCCTGCTCCAGCACCTGGCACAGCCCGATCAGCTGGAAGGCGGCCGCACCGCCCTTGGCGTGACCGGTCAGCGACTTCTGCGAAATCACGAACATCGGAGCGCCTTCGGACCGTCCCAGCGCGCCGGCCAGCCGCTCGTGCAGCTCCGATTCGTTGGGATCGTTGGCGGCGGTGGAGGTGTCGTGCTTGGAGATCACCGCGATCTCGTCCGGGGTCACGCCCAGCTTGCGCAGTTCGGCGGCCAGCCGTGATTCCGCACCACCGCGACCCGCGCCGAGCGCGCCCAGTCCGGGAGCCGGGATCGAGGTGTGCACGCCGTCGGCGAAGGACTGCGCGAACGCGACCACACCGAGAACCGGCAGGCCGAACTCCGCGGCGATGTCACCGCGGGCCAGCAGAACCGTTCCGCCACCCTGGGATTCGATGAATCCGCCGCGACGCCGGTCGTTGGCCCGGGAGAAGTAGCGGTCGCTGATGCCCTTGGCGCTCATGGCCGCAGAATCCGCGGTCGCCGACATGTCACCGAAGCCGACGATGCCCTCGATACCGAGATCGTCGTAACCGCCGGCGACCACGACCTCGGCCTTGCCGAGACGGATCTTGTCGACACCCTCCTCGACCGACACCGCCGCGGTCGCACACGCCGCGACCGGATGGATCATGCCGCCGTAGCTGCCGACGTAGGACTGAACCACGTGCGCCAGTGCGACGTTCGGCAACGCCTCCTGCAGGATGTCGTTGGCCCGCGGCTCACCGAGCAGGTTGTCGATGTAGAGCGAGCGCATCGAGGACATGCCGCCCATACCGGTGCCCTGGGTGTTGGTCACCATCGCCGGGTGCACCCAGCTCATCAGCTCGGCGGGGCTGAAGCCGCTGGACAGGAACGCGTCCACGGTGCAGACGATGTTCCACAGCGCCACCCGGTCCACCGAACTCGCCATATCCGGCGAGATGCCCCAGCGGGTCGGATCCCAGCCCTCGGGGATCTGACCGCCGACGGTGCGCGACAGCTTCGCCTTGCGCGGCACCCGAATCTCGGTGCCCGCCTGGCGAATCACCTGCCAGTCGCTCGACTCGGCGACGGGGCTGATCACGGTGTGCTCCGGATCGGCGGCGTAGAACGCGCGCGCCTCGGCCTCGCTGTTGACCACAAAGCTCAGATCCCGGTCGAGGAAGACCGAGGTGAGCAGCGGCGCCGCGTTGTCGATCATGGAACCGTCGTCGCCGTAGCGGCGGATGCCACAGCGCTGCACCACCGCGTCGTGGTAGCGCTCGGCCAGCTCCGATTCCTCGACGTATTCGCCGCTCTCGGCGTCGTACCAGCCCGGCTTCGGGTCGTTCTCCCAGGTGACCAGACCGGTGGTCCACGCCAGCTCCAGGACGCCGGCTGCGGACAGTTCGTCGGCGACCTCCATCTCGAAGCGCGTGCGCGCGGAACCGTAGGGACCGAGCTCACCGGCGCCGACGATCACGACCATATCGGCGAGATCGGCGGTGACAGCGCCCCATTCGGGAGTCGGCAGCGCCGAGGTGAGCGTTGGCGGCACCGGCAGCGCCGGGACCGTCGCCCGCTCGTCGGCGATCGCCTCCGGCTCGCGCTCGACGTCCTCGGCCAGGGCCGACAGGTCCAGCTTCGCACCGGCCAGGCCGCCGGTGAGGTCGATCTGTTGCGGTCCGGTGGCGGTGACGGCGCGGGCCCGCGACGTGCACCACTTGAGCAGCTCGTCGGCCATCTCCTGGGTGGACCAGGTGTGCACGCCGGCCTTCTCGACGGCCGCGACCAGCGGATCGTTATGACCCATCAGGCCGGTGCCGCGCACCCAGCCGATCATCGCGTGGACCAGGGTGACCCGCTGCGCCCACGACTTCTCGACCCGCCACTTGGCGATCACCGCGTCCAGCGCGGCCTTCGACTCGCCGTAGGCGCCGTCGCCGCCGAACATGCCGCGGTTGGGCGAACCCGGAAGCACCACATGCAGTTTCGCGTCCACGTCGTGGTCGGCGCCGAGGGCGGACAGACCGCCGATCAGACGTTCCACCGACCACAGCAGGACCCGCATCTCCATTTCGGCGCGCGCCCCGGCATCGGCCAGATCGCCGGCCACCCGCGGGGCGGCGAACGGCAGCAGCAGCGTCGGGGTCATCGCGGGCTTCACGAGAACCTTCGCGCCGCCGGCGTTGTCGGTCTGCTCGTTGCCGACCCAGTCGATCAGCGCGTCGATATCGGAGTAGGAGGCCATATTCGCCGGCACCACCCACAGCGCGGCCCCCGCACGAGCGTGCTCGCGGTAGAGCTGCTTGTAGAAGGCGAGGCGGTCGTCGTCGAGCTTTGATGTGGTGAGGATGACGGTCGCGCCGCCGGCGAGCAGCCGGCCCGCGATCGAGGCCGCGATGGACCCCTTGCTCGCGCCCGTGATCACCGCGGTATCGGCGGACCAGACACCCTCGTCGGTGCTCACGGCCGCCTCGGCGATCCGTTCATAGGTCCGGGCCAGCACCGAACGCGCTTCGCCCATGGCGAGTTTGCGCCACCACTGCGCCTGTGCCGCAACGGCCTTACCGGCTCCGACGAAACTGTCGACCGTGTCCTCGCCCGAGCCACCCACCCACAGCGTGGCCAGATCCTCGCGGGCGGTGGCCCAGCGGTCGTCGATCAGCACGGCCTTCCGGGCGTCGAAGGCCGGAGCCACCAAACGCGGCCAGTCCGAACCCAATTCGGCCGAGACCAGGTCGACCAGCGATTCGTCGCTCGCCTCCGGCGCCGACACCTGGTCGGTGAGCCCCAGCTGCTCGAGCACCACCCGGGCGGCGGTCGCCAGCACACCGTCGCGACCGGTGATCTGCTCGGTGAATTCACCGAGAGCGGCCGCGTCGACCGTGGCGCCACCGCCACCACCGGCGGCCGGCAGCGCGACGCTGATTCCGCGGCGGGCGGCCACGGCCTGCACCGCGGCGTCGATCGCGGCATCCACCGCGGCGCCGTCGCTCAGCGCGCCGGAGACCAGGCCACCGAGATCCCCGCCGCGCACGCTGGTGCCCTCACGGGTGCCGAGCGACACCTCGGCGGTGACGTGGTGGGCCCAGCCGTCGCCGAGCTGCCACACCTTCTTCACGCGATCGGTGATCGCCGCGGGGCGCTTGCCCGAGGGACCGAACACCTTGCGCAGGTGATCACCGATGGCGTCGGACAGCACCGAGCCGAACGGCTTGTAGGTGCGGGCCAGGCGGTCGACGGTGACCGAGAGGGCGCCCATATCGGCATCCGCGGCGCCGTCGATCGCACCCAGCGACAGTTCGGAGCCGAGGTCGACCAGCAGCTGGTTGCGCCGCGAGGAGACACCGTCGCACAGCGCCTCGATGGTGTCCACGGGACCGATCTGGTCCAGCCGCAGCTTGGTCCACAGCGCGATCAGCACGCGGGTGGCGTCGGCGGCGGTGAAGGTGAGGTCGTCGGGGCGAGGACCACCGGCAGCGGCGACCGGAGCCGGTGCCGGGGCGGCCGCAGCGGCCGTCTCGGCCGGAACCGCTTCGGCCACAGCCTCTTCCGGCTCGTCGACCGGCGCCGGATCGGTGTCGGTGGAGTACACCACGCCGGCCTCGCGCTCGATGTTGAGCACCTCGACCTTGGTGGCGGAGTACTGCGGCAACTTCAGGGTGTTGCTCGCCAGGTTCGCCACGGTCGGCGTCGCCGCCAGGCCGATCTCGACGAACCGCTCCACGCCGAGGCCACCGCGTCCGGTGTCGCCGAACAGCAGATCCTGGGTCTCGATCCAGCGCACCGGGCTGGCGAACTGCCAGGCCAGCAGCTCGATCAGCACCACCCGGCACAATTCTTCCGGACGCGCGGACCACGACTCGAAGTCGTCGAGTACCGAGCGCAGCGGCTCCGACGGCACGTAGTCGGCGATCTCGGCGATGAAGTCGCGCTCCAGCGAGAACGGCCGCGGCACCAGGTTCGGAATGTAGCGCCCGGCAAGGATTTCCGGATGCAGGTTCTCCGGCAGCAGCTCCTCGAGCTTGTTCCGGAACTCGGGCACGCCCTTGCGCAGCACCGTCGAGTGGAACGGTACGTCGATGCCCGGCACCAGCACGAAGGCACGCTTACCGCCGAATTCCGCACGGCGACGCTCGATTTCGGCTTCCAGCTCCTCGAGCCCGGCGACCGTACCGGCGATCGCGTACTGCGAACCGCGCAGGTTCAGGTTCACCACCTCGAGGAACTCGCCGACGCGCTCGCCGACGCCGGCGACGAAGTCGATCACCTCGGCGTCGGGCAGCCCGATCTGCGACGGGCGAATGGCGGCCATCCGATAGTCGCTGCGGCCCTGCGCATCCCGGGGCACCAGCTCGTGCATGGCCGAGCCACGCTGGAACACGACCTCGAGCACGGCTTCCAGCGGCAGCACACCGGCCACCGCGGCCAGCGCGTTGTACTCACCGACGGAGTGGCCGGCCAGCATCGCGCCCTCGACGAACGCACCGGCCTCGCGCAGTTCGGCGACCTGAGCCACGCCCAGGGTGGCCATCGCGACCTGAGTGAACTGGGTCAGATGCAGAACACCCTGCGGGTGACGGTATTCCACGCCCCGCGCCTTGAGGTAGGTCGGGTTGTCGCGCACCACGGCGAGGATCGAGAAGCCCAGAGCTTCCCGGGTGTGCTTGTCGGCGCGATCCCACACCTGCTTGGCGGCCTTCGACCGCGACCGGGCGTCCAGGCCCATCCCCTTGGTCTGGATGCCCTGACCGGGGAAGGCGTAGACGGTCTTGGGAGCCGCGAGCCGGGCGGTTGCGGTCATCACCAGATCACCGCCGGTCCGGCAGGACACCTCGACGATCTCGCAGCCGCGGTCGACGGCGATCCGCTCGACGCGCACATCGATCTGCGCGCCCGGCCGGACCATTCCGAGGAACCGGGTGGTCCAGGCGGTGACAGTGCGTGCGGGCAGCGGAGATTCGGGATCCACGGCCGACACCGCGTGCTGGGCAGCGGCCGACAGCCACATGCCGTGCACGATCGGGCTGCCCAGGCCCGCGAGTTTCGCGGCGGCGTTGCTGGTGTGGATGGGGTTGTGGTCGCCGGAGACCTCGGCGAAGGCGGCCATGGCCCGCGGCGCGGTGAGCGTGACGTCGCGACGACGGCGGCGCGGGGTTTCGGTGGCCTCCTCGGACACGGTCCCGGCCGCGCGCGGCGGATCGGTGAGCTCGTTGCCGCCGTTGCGGCCGCGAATCGCGAAGCGTTCCACCAGCGTTGCGACGGTCGGCGTCTCCAGACCGTGATCGCGCATGACCCCGACGGTGACCCGCACCTCGACGACGCGCCCCAGATCGGTGTCGACCACCGACGCGGATTCCGCGCGAACGCTGAGCACCGCCGGATCACCGGGCAGCTCACGCACCAGGTCGACCTGGTGGTCCAGGTGCACCAGATCCAGCATGCCCTCGATAACACTGCTGACGCTTCCGTTCTCGCCCTCTGCGCGGCTCGCGCCCAGCACGGCGAATACGGCCGGCCAGCACGCGCCGACCAGCACGTCGGGAACCCGGCGGCCGATGGTGCTGAGGCCCTCCGGCAGACCCGAGCCGGTCACACCGGCGTGGTCGGCGACCATATCGGGCGTCCAGGCGAGGTTGACGTGTGCGACGTAAGAGCCGTTGGCGGACTTGACTTCCGGCAGCGCCTGCCCGGCAGCCACGGCCAGCAGGGCCGACATCGCGGTCTCGGCATCGTCTTCGGTCACCACCGGCGCGCCACCGTTGTAGACCGAAGCGGGAACCGTGATCCGGATCCGGACCTCGTTCGCCGGCGACAGCGGGACGGCCAGTTCCACGTAGGCGTTGTCGGCGTCGGGGCCGGTAGCCGGAACCAGGGTGGCGCCGGTCGGCCGGTGCACCGCGCCCTGAGGGTCGACGATCCACTCGTGCAGATCGCCGAGCCGGTGCACCGGGTTGGCGGTGGTGCGCCCGGCCCACTGCACGTCGGGCGCGGCAAGCACGACGTCGATGGCGCCGGAACCGATGTCGGCGCGGCGGCGCCCGTCGACGGCGGCGGGGGTGACGCCGCCGCGGATCAGCGTGTAGGCGGTGTCCTGTTCGAAGCGGTCGAGCAGTTCACCGACCGGCTCGTCGACGCGGGTGATGCCGGCGACCGCGACGGTGCCGGGGATCACGCATACCTGGTCGGCGGCGTAGCGCGGGTCGTGGGCCTGCCACAGCGAGTCCGAGCGCCACCACCGGCGCACGTCGGCGTCGACGACCGGCACGAAGTTGACCGGCTTGCCCGGGGTCTTGCACAGCGAGACGAAGAACGGCACATCGGCCGGGTGCAGGACGGTCTCGGCGGCGGCCGGGTAGTGCTCCTTCAGCGTGCAGATCACGTGCACCGGCCGTTCGAAGACGCTGTCGTCGTCGAACAGGGTCGGGATGCGGCCGCGGTCGGCGGGGTTGAGGCGGCCCTCGGCGCGCCGCACCATCTCGGCGAACCGATCCCGCCAGGTGACGTCGGCCCAGACCGAGCGGGTGGCGTCGGCGATCGCGTCGCCGAGGTCGGTGCCACAGTCGAAGCCGTCGCGACCGGCGCGCTGGTGCTCGGGCAGCAGTGCGGCCAGCTCGACGTAGCGCTCCAGCCAGCGCAGGTAGGTCATACCGGCGACATCGCCGAAGTACGGCTTGGCGGTGCGGTCGAGCGCCTCGATGATCTCGTCGCGGCGCGCGGCCACGGCCTCGGCGTCACCGGCGACCTCGTCGAGCAGGCGCCCGGTCCGCGAGGCGGAGTTGTCGATCTCGTGGATGTCGGCGCCCAATTGGCTACGGCCGGAAGCCATTCCGCCGGTGGCGGTCCCGGCGGCGACCCAGTCGGGGGTACCGGGGGTGTCGACCAGCAGCTGCTTGACCTCGGGTGCGGTGGTGGCCTCCAGGGTGGCCATGGCCGCGGTGCCGACCAGCACGCCGTCCAGCGGCATCGTCGGGTAGCCGTGGGAAACCGACCATTCGCCGGTGAGGTATTCGGTGGCCCGCTCCGGGGTGCCGATGCCGCCACCGACGCAGACCACGACGTTCGCGCGGTTGCGCAGTTCGGCGTAGGTCTCGAGCAGCAGGTCGTCGAGGTCCTCCCAGGAGTGGTGGCCGCCCGCGCGACCGCCCTCGATGTGCATGATCACCGGGTAGTCCGGCACCTCGTCGGCGATGCGCAGCACCGCGCGGATCTGCGCGACGGTACCGGGCTTGAACGCGACGTGGGTGATGCCGACCTCGGTCAGTTCGGCGATCAGCGCCACGGCCTCGTCGAGTTCGGGGATGCCCGCTGTCACGACCACGCCGTCGAACGGGGCGCCGGCCGTGCGGGAGCGCTGCACCAGCCGCTTGCCGCCCAGCTGCAACTTCCACAGGTAGGGGTCGAGGAACAGCGAGTTGAACTGCACGGCCCGGCCGGGCTGCAGCAGGGTCTTCAGCTCGGCGACCCGATCGGCGAAGATCTGCTCGGTCACCTGGCCGCCACCGGCCAGCTCGGCCCAGTGACCCGCATTCGCCGCGGCGGCAACGATTTTCGCGTCGACGGTGGTCGGGGTCATACCGGCCAGCAGAATCGGCGACCGGCCGGTCAGGCGAGTGAAGGCGGTTTCGACCACGATCCGGCCGTTGGGGAGACGAATCGGCTTGGGCGCGAACGCATCCCAGGACGGGGCGACCTGCGGAGCCGCGCCCGGGGTGAAGAGACTGCGCTGACCGGGCCGGGTCGCGGCCGCGACGATGCCCACGCCGGTGCCCTTGAGCGACCCCTGGGTCAAGCGGCTCAGCAGATCACCCGGGCCGATATCCAGAATCCATTGCGCGCCACCGGAAACGGTGTCGTCGACGATCTGCACCCAGTCCACCGGGTCGACCAGAATGCTGCGGGCCAGCTGCGCGGCAAGTTCGGTGTCGATCTCGCACTGCGCGGCCCAGGCCGACACCAGCTCGACGGTCTCGGCCAGCGCGGGGTGATGGAAAGCGACCTCGACCTGGACGTCCTCGAAGACCGGGGCGAACACCGAGCCGCCGCGCTTCTTGGCATCGCGATCGCGGCTCTGCTCGGCGTTGATCTCGGTGCAGCGCTGCCGCACCCGCTCCAACTGGGCCACGGTGCCCGACAGCACCGCGCGTCGGCGGCCGTTGCGAATCGACACCACCGCGGCGATGTTCGGGTCCACACCTTCCGAGACCTCGGCCACGACCGCGCGCAGCTCGTCGGGGTCGACATTGGACACCGCGACCATCGGCGATTTGTCGCCGACCGGAATGAGACCGCGCCGGCGCGCGACCAGTGTGGCCGCCGCGCCGATCAATTGGGCCAGTGCGAGCAGTTCCGCGTCACGCGCACCCTGCGCGGTCGCGGCCTCGGCGGCGAGCAGGCCCTGGGAGTGACCGATGATGCCGGTCGGCGCCTGCTCGGCCGGATCCAGTCCCTGCATCCGCAGCGCCCGCAGTGCGGCGACCTGCGCGAGGAAGACGCCCGGCATCGAGACCGCCGCGGAACGCAGCGCCTGCGCGGACGGCGCCGCCGACTCCTCGCCTTCCTCGCCGTCGGCGAGCTCGTCCTCGAGCATCCACGCGATCGGATCGAAGCCGACGGGCCGGACCACCAGCAGCTGCGCCGCCACCGGTTCCAGCCGCGCATCCGCTTCGTGCACGAGCGCGGTCAACTCGGGCTCGAGCGCACTGTCGCGTCCGATCTCCTCCAGCTCCCGCAGCCACTGCGCACCCTGGCCACCGAAGGCCAGCGCGTACTTCTCACCACCGAGCAGGCGATCCAGCAGCGACGACTTGATACCCGTATCCGAAACTCCCCCAGCGACCTTCGCGTTCGTTCCGGTCCCGGTGCGTTCGTTGATCGTCAAGACGTATCGACTTCCTTCTCGTGGCGGCTCACCCCGCGGGGCCCGCTCTTGCGTGCACAGGCGTCCCTCACCCCTGAGGACCTGACGAAGCCTCAGGTTCGCACAAAATCATGAGGAAAGCCTCACGTTTCCCCGGCCCCCGCGCCCCTACCGTCGAGTATTTCGGTACGGCCGTACAAGAACAACGCCAAACATGACCCTCCCTCATGTTTGAAGTCCCAGGTGGCAGCGTTACTCGGAAGTCAGAAAGTTGAGGGTTCCTCATATTGGGAGTTGCCAAATCGTTATAATCCCAGTTCGTGTTACCCGCGGGTACACGACACCCCCGCGTGGCTTCGCGATCCGCGCCCGGGCCGGTAGAGTTTGGACGGTCGTACCATCACGCGCGAGTGGCGGAATTGGCAGACGCGCTGGATTTAGGTTCCAGTGTCCTCGGACGTGGGGGTTCAAGTCCCCCCTCGCGCACCGCTCGAACACACAAACCTGGCACGTTTGCTGGAAACGCGTGTTTGGGCGACCACTCGAACACCGATTCCCGGCAAATCCGGGGTTCGCTCTTGGTTCGGCGCGTCTGATGTTGGCAGACAACGTGGTTCACCTCGACCTCGCTTCGGCGATGGTGGCCGCGCCCCGCCGGGCGCTAGTGATCTGGCTCACGCGATGTCACAACCGTCGGCTGCGTGGTGTCTTGAGGCCGCATGGCCTCCGGGAATCGCCCGGGCCAGTTGGACATCGCATGGAGCGCCCCGTGAACATCGCACTCTGGATTGCCGCCGGACTACTTGCCCTGGTCGCCCTCGGCAGCGGCATCAGCAAGACCTTCTTGCCCAAGGAGAAGCTGGCCGCACAGCCGGGCGGGGAATGGACCAACGACGTCAGCGCCAGCTTCCTCAAGGCTCTCGGTTGCGTGGAACTGCTGTCCGTCCTCGGCCTGATCCTGCCTGCCGTGCTCGACACCGCACTGGTCATGGTCCCGGTCACCGCCGTGGGCTGGGTCCTGCTCCTGACCGGCGCGATGATCACCCGCGGCCGTCTCGGCCAGTTCAAGCTCGTGGCCGGGGACGCCGTCTACTTCGCCATCGCCGCCTTCGTCGCGTACGGCCGATTCGTCATCGAGCCTTTCGCCAGCTGACCGGACTGTCCCGACACGTCGACCGGCGCTGGTCTAAACCCGAAGCCGGTCCCTTACCCGTGACGGTTCAGACACACAAGCCATCACATTCAGTCCGAGAGGTGCGCTTCCCGCGCACACAGAAGCCACCGTTACCAGATTCCAGTTGACGGCCAAGCGGAGCAACCAACCCGAGCGTCATCGTTTGCGAACCAATCAAAGACGCTGGGATGCAAAGAGTTACCGTCAATGCGCATCGTGGCGTCGTTGAAAACTGTTGCGAGTTAGCCTATGTTAGATCGTGTTGAACACATGGTTTAGGTAAATCTGCCGTATCGAGGGAAACGAGTCCCCCCTCGCGCACCGCTCAACCACTCATTCAAGGCAAATTTGCCGGAAGAGTGTGTCTGGAACACTCCTCGCACACAGATTCCCGGCAAACTTGCCTGGCGTGTGCGCCTTGGTGTTCGAGCGCCGCTCGAACACCGGAAGCGACCTCGAGCACAGCTTCCGAACCGTTCGAATTTCGAGGTCGGTGGTCAGGCGAACCACCACCCGGGCACCCACGCCGCAGCATCCCTGTTCGCAGCATCCCTGTTCGCAGCGTTCGGCCCCGACCTCGGCGGCCGGGCCGTCACACCGGATCAGCAATAGCGCACCGGCGGTGTCGTCGATTCCTATGCGAGTCATCGCGTTGACAGCCACGATGGCGCGTTGTCCATCAACTCCAGATGCCCGGCTCCGCGACAGCCCGGATCGCCACCACCGCCGCGACGGCGTCGACGACCGAGGAGACACCGAGACGACCGTGGCCACTGACCGCCACGGGCACAGGGCGACCCGAAGAGCAGGACCAAGATGTGGGGTCACTTCGATCTCATCGCGGAACATCTGCTCATTCAGTGCCCTCGTCCACGGGGGGTGGACGCCGGGTTAGTGAGCGGCACACCGCTGTCCACTGGCGCCGGAGCCCCGGCGCACTCGCCATCACGACGATCCACGTTCTGCGGAGTCTTCATTCTTAGGTTCCGCTGACCCTCGCTCCGGATCCTGATCCTGCTGTCAGTCATCGGCGCGGAGCCCACTACCTCGGCAGTGCGACGCCGAAGCGATGGTTGAGGTCTGGATCAGCGATGAAACCGCGGTGACGAATTTGGGCCGCGACTGTGCCATGCCGCGCTCTGAGCAAACCGGCCCTGCGATAAACGAATCCGCCGCTCGTCACAGCATGCTGTATCGCGTTTTGGGATGTGTCAGATCCCCTCATGGATGGCGTCTTCCCAGACTTGCCGAACATAGTTCCATACCGCCGATGCGGCGGCGATGGGAGTGAGCTGAGCACGCGGTATTAGCAAAGGCACGCAGCGATGAGCGCAGCGTCGAGCTCGTTGTCATCGGCTCAGAAGAATCCGAGCGCGTTGTCGTCGTAGGACACAAGCAGGTTCTTAGTCTGCTGATAGTGGTCGAGCATCATCTTGTGTGTCTCGCGACCGATGCCGGACTGCTTGTAGCCACCGAACGCGGCGTGCGCCGGGTACTGGTGGTACGTGTTCGTCCAGACGCGGCCGGCCTGGATCTCCCGGCCGGCTCGGAATGCCTGCGCTCCGTCGCGGCTCCACACGCCGGCACCGAGGCCGTAGCGGGTGTCGTTGGCGATCTTGAGGGCGTCGGCCTCATCGTCGAACGACGTCACCGACACCACGGGGCCGAAAATCTCCTCCTGGAAAATCCGCATCGAGTTGTCGCCTTCGAATACGGTCGGTTGCACGTAGTAACCCTCGGCGAGGTCCCCCTCGAGGATGTTGCGCTCTCCGCCGGTGAGCAGCTTGGCGCCCTCTTTGCGGCCGATATCGATGTAGGACAGGATCTTTTCGAGCTGATCGTTGGAGGCCTGGGCGCCGATCATAGTGGTGTCGTCGAGGGGGTTGCCCTGCTTGATCTGGTGGACGCGGGCGAGGGCGTCCGCGAGGAAGTCGGAGTAGATGCTGCGCTGCACGAGGGCCCGCGAGGGGCAGGTGCAAACCTCGCCCTGGTTAAGGGCGAACATGGTGAAGCCCTCGAGCATGGTGAAGCCCTCGAGGGTCTTGTCGTAGTAGTTGTCACGCTGGGACGCAACGGATTCGAAGAAAATGTTCGGGCTCTTGCCCCCCAAGCTCGAGGGTGACAGGGATGATGTTCTCGCTGGCGTACTGCATGATCAGCCGGCCAGTCGTAGTCTCTCCCGTAAATGCGACCTTCGCGACGCGCGGCGACGACGCGAGCGGCTTGCCGGCCTCGACACCGAAGCCGTTGACCACGTTCACCACACCGGCCGGCAGCAGGTCGCCGATCAACTCGACCAGCTTCAAGACCGACCACGGGGTCTGCTCAGCTGGCTTCAGGACCACGCAGTTGCCCGCGGCCAATGCCGGGGCGAGCTTCCACACGGCCATCAGCAGCGGGAAGTTCCACGGGATGATCTGGCCGACCACGCCCAGCGGCTCGTGGAAGTGGTAGGCGACCGTGTGCTTGTCGATCTCCGAAATACCGCCCTCCTGGGCACGCAGCACGCCGGCGAAGTAGCGCCAGTGGTCGATCGCGAGCGGGATGTCGGCGGCGAGGGTTTCGCGGATCGGCTTGCCGTTATCCCAGGTCTCCGCAACAGCGATCGCAGTGAGATTGGCCTCCATCCGGTCGGCGATCTTCAGAAGGATGTTGGCACGCTCAGTCGTCGACGTCTTACCCCATGCGGGTGCGGCGGCATGGGCGGCGTCGAGGGCGGCGTTGATGTCCTCCTCGGTGCCGCGCGCGACCTCGGTGAAGGGCTTGCCATTTACCGGCGAGATGTTCTCGAAATAGTTGCCCTTGATCGGAGCGACCCACTGGCCACCGATGTAATGGCCGTACCGGCTGTCAACGGTGACCAACGAGTTGGGCTGTCCGGGTGCTGCGTAGACGGTCATCAGTGATACTCCATAGTTCTGTCGGATCCGCCCGGATGTGGCGACGGTCACGAAGCTACAGAGCGCGACGTTGCTATCCAGTTGCGTCTTTTATGCCCGTTCGCGATCGAGTCGGGGCACCTGGGTTATCGACCAGGACGTAGATCAGGCTGTCGCCGGAGCGACCGCTCGTGAGCCGGCTCGGAAGATGTTGGTCGGCGCACCGCGCACGTGTTCGTGTTCGGGAATGCCCGAACCAGGCTGCGCACAGCATGATTGGTGAGTGGCAGGTTCCAGCCGCGGTCGATCACGGGAAGCGGATCATGGGAGTCCAGCGCCTGCAAGGATTGCGGGATGTGCGAGAACGCGGGCCCGTTGAGCAAGGCCCGGGTAGGGGTGCGCAGCCGGCGGCAAGGAGCCAGTCGTTGCGTTCGCGCGATGGGAGATCCAGTTGACTTTCTCATGCCTCGCGGTCGTCGGTTTCCGTCGCGAGAACGTCGTGATTCGCCGGTCAGGTCCTGCGAGTTGTGTTGCGCTGCAGCAGGAATGGACAGCCACGTGATCGTCGTTGTCTGAAGCCCTCTGCGCGGCCTACGCCTCGATGGCGAGCCGTTGCCGTGAAGGTTTCGCGTGCGCGTGGAAACCGGACGCGTTTGGCCGCCCGCGGCGAGGGTAGGCCGGGCCTATGGCAGGGGAACAGTCGTCAATTCTGCTGATCGCCGATCCCGGAGCGCCGGCGGCGATCGCCGAGCATCTGTCCGATTCGCTCTCGAATGAGCGGACCGACGGGGCCGCCCCCGACCCTCGGGGTGTGTCGGTGCGATGTCACGCTTACCCCATCGACGAGCACACCGAGTTCTCGGAGGTCGTCGACGCCATCGACCCGGGTGGCGAGACCGAGGACGTCGTCATCTACCTCACCGATCTGCCCCGGCGGCAGGGAACGACGCCGGTACTGGCCGACGTCAGTGTGCCGGACCGGTGCGCAGTGATCTCCATCCCCGGTCTGGGTGGTGCGTTCATTCAGCGCCGGGTGCGGGACTTGGCGCGAGCGGTCGTGGCCGAGATGACGAGCCGGTCGAGCCCACAGGACGCTGAGATCGAGCGGTTGAATCGGGTGCAGGACGGCGATGTCGTCCACTATCTCGCACCGTCGGTCCTGTCTCGTCTGCGGCTGCTCGCTGGCATGGTCTACGCCAATCGGCCATGGCGATTGGTGACCGGCATGTCGAAGGTGATGATGGCGGCCTTCGCCACCGGGGCTGTGAGCCTCGCCTATGGGACGATGTGGCGACTGTCGGCCACGATGGGCCCGTGGCGATTGAGCGCGGCAACGGCCCTGGCGAGCGCGGCGCTGATCGCCTGGCTCATCATCGAACACAATCTCTGGGAACGCCCGCACTCGAGGAGCGAACGAGAGCGCGCGGCGCTGTACAACGCATCGACCGTGATCACCCTGACGATCGGCGTCGTCGTCTTCCACGCCGCGCTGTTCATCCTGCTGATGCTGACCGCCTGGTGGACGATCCCGCCGCAGATGGTCACCGAAAACGCCGGCCGCCCCGCGGGTTTGGCGACGCTGCTGCTGATGGCCTGGCTGGTCGCCGCCGTGGCCACCCTGGGCGGTGCGCTGGGGTCGGGTATGGAGGACCACGAGGCCGTGAAGGCGGCGGCCTACGGGGCTCGGCAACGCCGGCGATTCGGCCACACGGACTGACGACCACTTCCACTGGCGAATCGGTTGAGCCCGAACGCGACGAACCAGCTCTGACCGCGTCGCGCATGGCCTGCCAACCAGCGCATCGCCACCTATCTTCACCGAGGTGGCGAGAATCAGCCGATCTTGCCGGCGGACGTTGCAAGTTGAATACATTGCCGCGCAAGCGGTTCCACAACGCACGTGCCGTCGCAGGCCAGCGACGGTGCACTCTCTGGTTCGCCGGGCGGGGCGGTGGTCAGAGCAGGAGGTGGAAGATGTCGAAGGCGACGTTCCATTCGGCGGTACCGGGGTTCTTACGGTTCGGCTCGATCGTGACGAACGTGTGCGCCAGCGCCACGCTCAAGCCTCCGGCGATCAGCGGCAGTCGCTGCTCGGTCGCCTCGGAGAGGGCCATGTCCAACGGCGGCCGGGCCGTCAGTTGGTCGAGCAGAGCCTGTAGTTCGATTTGCTGGTCGAGTTTTTCGAACCGGTGGATGCTCTCCTGCAGTCCCTTGGTGATCGGCAGGTCCCACGGTTCGATCACGTCCCGCAGGTTTGCCTTGGCCGAAGCCTTGCCGATGAGGATGAGATCGTAGATCTTGTCGTCGATGAAATCCGTATAGCGTTTGAGGTCGTTCCGGTCGACTTGCAGGCCGGCCGCTGCTCGGAAGAGTTGCTGGAATTTCACGGTACCCATCACTGGCATGTCGTCAGCTCCTGTCGAAGTATTCATGGATTTGGCGAACCGCCATCGGTCCCTCACCGACGGCGGAGGCGACCCGTTTCACGGAGTCGCTGCGGACGTCACCGGCAGCGAAGAGGCCAGGCAGGCTCGTTTCGAGCGTCCTCGACGGCCGGTCGCCGATCCACTGGTTGCCGTCCGCACGGGCGCGGACCGCGTCCATGCCCGTGAGGACGAAGCCGTGGTCGTCGAGTGCGATCGTGTCGGCCAGCCACCCGGTGTGCGGCACCGCCCCGATGAAGACGAACAGGGCGCGCACCCGAAGGGTGTCGCGTGCGCCCGTGTGATTGTTCTCGACCACGATCTCGTCGAGGTACTTCTCACCGTGGACCTCGCGAATCTCGGTATTGCGGTGAACGGTCACGCGCGGATGGCGCTCGATCTGGTCAACGAGGTAGCGGGACATGCTCTTTCCGAGGTCACCGCCGCGGATCAGCAGGTCCACGTGGGAAACACGGTCCGCGAGAAAGACGGTGGCCTGCCCGGCGGAGTTTCCGCCGCCGACGATGGCCACCGGGTCGGTGCCACACATCCGCGCTTCCTGATGGGTCGCGGCGTAGTACACGCTCGTCCCCTCCAGGACCTCGATTCCCGGAACTGACAACTTGCGATATCGCGCCCCGGTGGCGAGCACGACGGCCCGGCCGCGAACCGCGCCGCCATCCGCCAGCCGGAGCACGTGGAGCCCGTCCTCGGACCCCAAACCGGCGACCTCCGCCGACACCAGGATGCGGGCGCCGAACTTGCCGGCCTGGATCACGGCCCGCTCCGCCAATTCGGACCCGGAGATCCCCGCCGGGAAGCCCAGGTAGTTCTCGATCCGGGAGGAGGTGCTCGCCTGGCCACCCGCGGCGAACGACTCCAGTGTCACCGTGTTCAACCCGTCCGAAGCGCCGTACACCGACGCGGCCAGACCGGCCGGTCCCGCACCCACCACGATGAGGTCGCTTACGTCCTGGGCCGCATCCGGGACCGGAAGCCCGACGATGCGGGCGAGTTCCGCATTCGTCGGATTACGCAGCACCTTCTCGCCGTGCCAGATCACCACGGGAGTGTCCTCGGGGGAGACGTCCAGGCTGCGCAGCAGCTGCTCCGCCCGATCGTCGCGCTCCAGATCGATCCACCTGTGGGGCAATCGGTTTCGCATGGCGAACTCTCGAAGCCGCAACGTGTCCGGTGAATAACAGGAGCCGATGATCCGGAATCCCGAGCCGAGCCCGATCAGCAGATGCCGCCGCACCAGGTAGGCGCGCAGGATCAGGTCGCTGAGGACGGGATCGTGGGAAACCAGCTCGCGCACCCGCTCGGCCGGGACGACGAGTATCTCGCCGTCCTCGATCGTCTCGGCGGTGAAGAACGCCACCTGGCCTTCCAGCAACCCGAGCTCGCCCAGAAATCGGCCGGGACCGTGCACGCGCAATATCCGGCGTTCGCCGTCTCCGTCGCCCTCGTCGATGATCGCCACCTTGCCCGAGAGGATGACGAAGAAGTCGTTGCTGGGCTCGCCCTCTCGGACCAGCACCTCACCGGCGCCAACCGATCGGCGCGTGCCACCGACCTCGAGCGTCGCGACCTGGTCGTCGGTCAGGCGCGGGTAGGCTCCCAGCTCATCCGGTGTCTCGGCGTCGACAGGCGGAATCTCGCGCACGGGAGCGGGGTCCTCAGACGAAGTTCTGGTCGACATAACACCAGCGCCAATCTTCACCCGGCTCCATCGACTGGACGATCGGATGGCCGACAGTGTGAGCGTGCGCGCTCGCATGCTTGCCCGGCGAGGAGTCGCAGCAACCGACATGTCCGCACGTCAGGCAGAGCCTCAGATGTACCCAGGGGGTGCCGAGGCGCAGACATTCCTCGCAGCCCTGTGGAGTCCGGGGTGCGACGGGCCGGATCGCGGTCACGTGTGGGTCGACAGGGACAGAAGTCATGGCGTCGCCTCCTTGCCCGCATGTGCCGAGAGCGCTTGATCGAGCCATGTGCGCAGTTGTGGTACCGGAGCGGCGCCCGCCTGACGGGCCAGCACCTCGCCCCGGTCCATCACCAGCAGAGTCGGTACCGCGCGGACGGTGAATCGTTCGGCCGTCCTGGGCGCAGCATCCACGTCGACCTTCACCAGCTTGATCCGACCCGCGCGTTCCCTGGCGAGCTGCTCGAGCGCCGGACTGACCATGCGGCACGGGCCACACCACGTCGCCCAGAGGTCGACGAGCACAGGGACCGAGGATCTCTCGGCGACCTCCGCGAAGTCGTCGTCTCCTGCCGAGGCGATCCAGGGCAGCGGCTCATGGCAGTTGCCGCATCGCGGTTTTCCTTCCCCGGCTACCGCTACCTTGTTGACCTTGCCGCAGTTCGGGCACTTCACCTTTTCGGTTCCCATGACAACACCTCCTCTCAGGCCGCCGCGACGGCAGGTTCGGCATACGCGACGGCGAGCTCGCCACCGGCCACCGTGACACGGATGGTGCCCCCCGGCTCGATCTCGCCGCGCAACAGCGCACGGCCGATCCTGGTTTCGACCTCGTGGGCGATGTACCGCCGCAGCGGCCGCGCACCGTAAACCGGGTCGAAACCGTGTTCGGCGATGAGCCGGCGCGCTTCCGGCGTGATATCCAGGTGTATCTGCCGCTCCGACAACCTGTTCCGGAGATCGGTGAGTTGTAGCTCCACGATGTGCTCGATCTGGGGCAGCGTGAGCGGGGTGAACAACACGATGTCGTCGACACGGTTGAGGAACTCGGGGCGGAAGTGGCCGCGCAGCTCCGCCAGCACCCGCTCCCGCGCATCCGGTGTGATCTCGCCGTCGGCGGTGACTCCCCCGAGGAGATACTGGGATCCGATGTTGGAGGTCATGATGATCACCGTGTTCCGGAAATCGACCTGCCGCCCTTGAGAATCGGTGATCCGGCCGTCATCGAGCACCTGCAGCAGGGTATTGAAGACGTCGGCGTGGGCCTTCTCGATCTCGTCGAAGAGCACGACGGAGTACGGCTTGCGACGCACCGCCTCGGTGAGCTGGCCGCCCTCGTCGTACCCGACATATCCAGGAGGCGCACCGATGAGCCTGCTCACCGTGTGCCGCTCCTGATACTCGCTCATGTCCAGGCGCACCATGTTGTCTTCGCTGTCGAAGAGGGCACTGGCCAGCGTCTTCGCGAGCTCCGTCTTGCCCACGCCGGTCGGGCCCAGGAAGATGAACGAACCGATCGGCCGGCGCGGATCACGGATACCGGACCTCGCCCGGATCACCGCGTCTGCGACCAGTTGCACCGCCTCCTCCTGACCGACGACCCTCTCGTGCAGAATCTCGTCGAGCTTCAACAGCTTCTCGCGCTCGCCTTCCTGCAGCCGGGCAACCGGGATACCCGTCCACGCGGCCACGATCTCCGCGATCTCGTCTTCGGTGACCACCTCCCGGAGCAACGGATTGCGGCCCTGCCTGGCGGTCAGTTGCTCCTCCGCCGCCGTGAGCCTGCGTTCCAGCTCGGTGATCTCGCCGTATCGCAACTCGGCAGCACGATTGAGGTCGTAGTTGCGCTCCGCCTCTTCGGCCTCATGGCGCAACCGTTCCAGCTCTCCCCGCAGCTCCTGCACCCGCCGGATCGCCTGCCGCTCCGCCTCCCATTGAGCGTGCCGGGCGTCGGCCTCGGCCCGCAGGTCGGCCAGCTCCTTACGGAGCTCTTCGAGGCGCGCCTTGCTGGCCGCGTCCGTTTCCTTGGACAGCGCGGCCTCTTCGATCTCCAGCCGGGTGACTTTCCGGGTGAGCTCATCGAGTTCGGCGGGCATCGAGTCGATTTCGGTGCGTAGCCGAGCGCATGCCTCATCGACCAGATCGATCGCCTTGTCCGGAAGGAAGCGGTCGGTGATGTACCGGTGCGAGAGGGTTACGGCGGCAACCAGGGCGCCGTCCTGAATCTTCACGCCGTGAAACACTTCGAGGCGTTCCCGAAGTCCGCGCAGAATCGAGATCGCGTCCTCGATGCTGGGCTCGTCGACGAGAACGGTCTGGAATCGACGTTCCAGTGCCGCATCGGATTCGATGTGTTTGCGATATTCCTCGAGAGTGGTGGCGCCGATCATGTGCAGCTCGCCGCGGGCGAGCATCGGCTTGAGCATGTTGCCGGCGTCGAGAGACCCTTCGCCGCCCGATCCCGCCCCCACCACGGTATGTAACTCGTCGACGAACAACAGGATGCGCCCCTCGGCCGCCTTCACCTCCGACAGCACCGCCTGCAGTCGCTCCTCGAACTCGCCGCGGTATTTCGCGCCGGCCACCAGGGAACCCATGTCGAGCGAGAAGATCGTCTTGTCGCGCAGGCCCTCGGGCACGTCGCCGCGGACGATCCGCTGGGCGAGGCCCTCCACGATCGCGGTCTTACCGACGCCGGGGTCGCCGATCAGCACCGGATTGTTCTTCGTCTTCCGGCTCAAAATCTGCGTCACCCTGCGGATCTCGGCATCTCGGCCGATGACCGGATCGAGTTTGCCCGCCCGGCCCTCGGAGACGAGATCGCGTCCGTACTTCTCCAGAGCCTCATACGCCCCCTCCGGGGTGGCCGAGGTGACGCGCTGATTCCCGCGCACTGTGGTCAAGGCGGTGAGGAATGCCTCCCGTGTGACCCCATGACGCGCGAGGACCCGTCCCGCCGCACTGGCCGACCCCTCCTCGGAGAGGGCCATCACGAGATGCTCCACCGACACATAGGAATCCTTGAGGCGCTTCGCCTCCCGTTCCGCAGCGTCGAGCAGCTTGGCCAAGCGCTGGGTGATCATCACCTGACCGGGCGTCGCGCCGGGGCCGCTGACCTTCGGCCTACGCGACAGTTCACCTTGCAGATCGGCTCGCAGAGCATCGACGTTCGCACCAGCCTGCTCGAGCAGTCGGGGTACCAGTCCTTCCGGCTGATCGACCAACGCGAGCAGCAGGTGCTCTCCGTCGACCTCGGTGTGCCCCATTCTGGTCGCGATGTTCTGGGCTTCCTGCAGGGCTTCTCGTGACCTTTCAGTCAGGCTGCCGGTATCCATGGGGTGTCCTCCTTGCGCGGGAAGCTGCTTCGAGTTTCTCGATTCGATCCAGCAGATCGAGCACCAGCCCGATCGCCGAGTAGTTCAGGCCCAGGCCGGTCCGCAGCCGTTGGATGCGGGCGGCGTTGGCCACTTCGGATGGTTCGAACGACATCTCGCCGGCGGCGTCGCGGTGGGCATCGAGCAAGCCGAGTGCCACCAGCCTTCGTGCCAGATCCGGGTGCAGCCCGGTACGTTCGGCGAAGGCTTCCGGCGACAATCCGGGACGGCGAACCAATACGTACCGGGTGACCGGGGTCGGTGTGCTCATGTCTTCTTCCTCGGATCGAAGTTCGATTCGGCGGCCAACTGTTCGAACAGTTCGCGTTCGCGCGCTGTCGGTTTCGACGGCACCATCACCTTGATTTCGGCGTAGAGATTGCCCTTGGCGCCACGCGGATTGGGCATTCCTTCTCCGCGCAGGCGCAACTTCCGGCCCGTCGAGGAGCCCGCTGCCACTTTGACCTTCGCCTCACCACCCGGTGTGGGAACGACAACGGTCGACCCGAGCACCGCCTCCCATGGCGATACGGGCAGGTCGACGTAGATGTCGCGGCCCTGCACCCGGAACCGGGGATGCGGTTTGATCCGCACCACGAGGTACAGATCCCCGGGCGGTGCGTCACCGTTGCTCCGGCCGCCCTGCCCGGCCAGCCGGATTCTCTGGCCGTCCAGGACACCGGCGGGGATGTCGACGTCGAACTGCCGTCCATCCAATCTGAGACTGCGTTTACCGCCCCGATACGCCTCTTCCAGGGTCAGTTCCAGTTCCGCTTCCTGATCGGCGCCGGGAATCGGTCCGTACCCGCCGGCGCCGCCGAACATCTGACCGAAGAGGTCCTCGAAACCGACGGCGCCCTCGCCGCCGAAACCCTGACCGAAGCGCACCCTTCTGCCTGTGCCGCCGTACCCGCCGGCGCTCGCCCGGACCCGTTCGTCGTAATCCTCGGGGACACGCCGGAAGTCCTCACCGAATCGGTCGTAGCGTTTCCGGGTGTCCGGATCGGACAACACCGAATAGGCCTCGTTGGCCTCCTTGAACTTGTCCTCCGCGGTGGGGTCCTTGTTCACGTCGGGGTGATACTTGCGCGCCAGCTTGCGGTAGGCCTGCTGGATTTCGTCGGTGCCGGCACCCCGCGGGACACCGAGCACTTCGTAGTAGTCACGCGCCATCGCTGCTCACCCCTCGGGCCGGCTGACGACCACGGAGGCGGGACGTAACTGCCGGCCGTCCTCCCCATAGCCGGGGCGCACGACCTCGATCACGGTCCCGGAGGGAAGGTCGGGTTGGGCCACCACGCTGACCACCTCGTGGAGCTCCGGAGAGAACGGCACACCGACCTCGTCGTGGCGCTCGAAGCCGAACTGCGCCAGCACTTGTACCGCCTGGTCGCGGATCGCCTTCACGCCCTCGACGACGGCCTGGGGATCGCTGCCCGCATGGGCCAGCGCGAGCTCCAAATTGTCCAGCACCGGGAGCCACGCAGCGGAAACCCTCGCCACCTCCGCGGCCCGTGCACGCTCCAGATCCTTGGCAACCCGCTTGCGCAGGTTGTCCAGATCCGCCAGGGCCCTGCGCCAGCGGTCCTCGAGTTGAGCCAGCTCGGCCCCCGTGTCGGTGCGGTCAGGAGCCGTCTGGGTCCGATCCTCGTCGGTCGCCGACTCGGTCGCCGACTCATTCGTCGAATGATCTGCAGACCTTTCCATCGTGTGCCTCAGCTTCGATCGAATTCGGCGTCGATCACGTCGTCGTCATCCGACGACGACGCACCTCCGCCGCCTGCCTGCTGTCCGTCGCCGCCGGTCTGGGCCGACGCGAGCCCGTAGAGCAGCTGCTGCAGCTCCGAGGTGAGTGGCTCCACCTCCGCGGGGGAAGCATTGTCTTGCACGGCTTTTCGGGCGTCGGCGATCAGCATCTCGGCACGCGCCTTCTCGTGCGGAGGGGCACTGTCGCCGAGTTCGGCCAGTCGCCGTTCCACTTGATAGGCAACCGAATCGAGCGCGTTACGAGCATCGACCGCCTTGCGCAGCGCCTCGTCCTCCGCCCGGTTCCGTTCGGCCTCCGCGAGCATCCGCTCGACCTCACTCTGGTCCAGGTTGCCCTGCTCGCTGATCGTGATGCCCTGCTCCTTACCGGTGTCCTTGTCGCGAGCGGTGACGTTGAGGATGCCGTTGGCGTCGATGTCGAACGTGACTTCGACCTGGGCCTCGCCACGAGGCGCGGGGCGGATGTCTTCCAGCCGGAACCGACCGAGCACCCGGTTGTCGGCGGCCCGTTCGCGTTCGCCCTGCAGGACCACGACATCCACTGCCGACTGATTGTCTTCCGCGGTGGCGAACACTTCACTGCGCCGGACCGGGATCGTCGTGTTGCGCTCGATGATCTTGGTCATCACCCCGCCCTGGGTCTCGACACCCAGGGACAGCGGGGTGACATCGAGCAACAGCACATCGGAGACCTCGCCCTTGAGCACACCGGCCTGGACCGCGGCGCCGAGCGCCACGACCTCGTCCGGATTGACGCTCATATTGGGGTCCTTGCCGCCGGTGAGCCGGCGAACCAGCGCCTGCACCGCCGGAATACGTGTCGACCCGCCGACCAGAATCACCTCGTCGATGTCGTTGGCGGTGACCTTGGCATCACTCATCGCCTGCTTCACCGGACCGAGGCAGCGCTCCACCAGATCCGCCGTCAGATCCTCGAACTTCGATCGCATGACCGTCGTGGTCAGATGCTTGGGACCGTTCGCGTCAGCGGTGACAAAGGGCAGGTTGACCTGAGCCTGTGTCACCGAGGACAACTCGACCTTGGCCTTTTCCGCCGCCTCGAAGAGGCGCTGTAAAGCCTGCGGATCCTTGCGCAGATCGATGTTCTCCGCCCGTTGGAATTCGTCGGCGAGATAGTCCACCAGACGTCGGTCGAAGTCGTCGCCACCGAGATGGGAGTCGCCCGCCGTCGCACGAACCTCGACAACCCCGTCGCCGACGTCGAGCAGGCTCACATCGAAAGTGCCGCCGCCGAGGTCGAAGACCAATACGGTCTCGTGGGTCTGCTTGTCCATGCCGTACGCCAGAGCCGCAGCGGTCGGCTCATTGATGATCCGCAAAACGTCGAGGCCCGCGATCCGGCCGGCGTCCTTGGTGGCGTTGCGCTGCGCGTCGTTGAAGTAGGCCGGAACGGTGATGACCGCTTCCTTGACCTTCTCACCGAGGAACTTGCTCGCGTCGTCGACGAGCTTGCGCAGCACGAGGGCACTGATCTCCTCCGGCGCGTACTTCCTGCCCCGCACGTCGAATCGAGCTTCACCGTTGTCCCCCGGTACGACGTCGAAACTCACCGCCTTGGCCTCTTCGGAGACCTCGTCGTAATGACGTCCGATGAAGCGTTTCGCCGAATATATCGTGCCCTTGGGATTCAAGATCGCCTGTCGTCGGGCGAGCTGACCCACCAGGCGCTCCCCGCTCTCGGTGAACGCCACCACCGACGGCGTCGTTCGCGCTCCCTCGGTATTGGAGATCACGACCGGCTCACCGCCTTGCCAGCTCGCGATGACCGAGTTCGTGGTGCCCAGGTCTATACCTACAGCGGTCGCCATGGCTCATTCCTTTCGATCGGTCCGGCCGATGAGCAGGCGCACGGCTCGTCCGCGACCTCGACGTCGGCGAGGACCTCGTAGTGACGTGGTTGTGACGGCTGGGTCGAGGTGAAGTCACGCCGACCGCCCAATGCGAAGATCCAGCCGAAGAATGCGCCGATCAGCCCGCCCGCGGCGGCACCTCGCAGAGCGGCGCGGCGGTAGTTCGATCGGCCCACTACCTGTTCGATGTCGTGTCTGTCGATGGCCGGTTCGTCTACCGCGAAATGCTGGTCGGAGCGGGAGTCGCCGGCGCTTTCAGCGTCGGCGTAGTCGTCGAACGTTGCTATTACCTGGCGGGCAGGCTGGTGCGGACCTATCGCGAAGGTTCCACGACCGGACTCTGACATCACGCCTCCTGGGCGTCGATGATTCGGTGCTCGCCGAGCCGGCACATACCGGTTCGGCGTCCGGCTGGGTCGGTCAACCGCTCGAACTCACGGCTCAAACGCCTGACAGTTCCTCATTCGCCCGTTGGGCGTCGAAAGAACGGGAGACGGTGGCGTCCAGAACCCAGCCGGGACACAGATGTCTGCCGGAACCCGCTCGAGGCGGCCGGTGCGCACAACCGGGCATCAGCCACCACTTTCGGTGGCTACCACCGGTCGAACGCCCGAAACCAGAAATCTTTGCAGCCTCGCGATGTGCCGCAGCAAGCTCGCAGCGGGGTCACCAATCCAGCCATCACCCTGCTGTGTGGCCACTCGTAACTCCGATACGAAAGATCGGGACTGCTCGCCGGAGCCCACAAATCGATGAGACCGATCTCAACCCCTAGCGATCGCGGAGCCGAAAGAGGAGACTCCAAGGAGGAGAGAACGTGACGCCTGGAATGCACCCACTGCTTGTTGTCCAAGACGCGAAACATAGTGGTGCGTCCTAGTGTTCTGCGCCTGAAATCCGTTGTGTAATTGTAGGATTCGTCGGTGGCAAGGACGGGGCGGCCGAGGTCGGGGCCGGATTTGGTGGTGACCGAGGCGCAGCGTCGGGAGTTGGTGCGGGGTGCGCGGGCGGCGACGTCGACGCAGGCGTATGCGTTGCGGTGCCGGATCGTGCTGGCCTGTGCCGAGCCGGGTGCGTTCAACACCCATGTTGCGGCGCAGGTAGGTGTGTCGGCGATGACGGTGCGTAAGTGGCGGGGCCGTTTCATCGAGTACGGGCTGGCCGGTTTGGCTGATGAGCCGCGGCCGGGCCGGCCGCCGTCGATTCTGCTGGATCAGGTGCAGCAGGTGGTGGAGATGACCTTGGAGCAGGCCCCG